>DAIUCB010000011.1:0-21686 GCA_036846385.1 Bacillota bacterium
AATATATAAATTAATGCAGTATAATCAGAAATATATGTAATCCTGCGCAAAACAGGAATCAAAACAAGAAATATACCAAAGCCCAGCAATATCGTAACTAATCCTATTGAAAAAACATCACTTTTTTTAATGCTTCTATCCAGTCCGAATCTTATTACCGCATTGGCAATTCCCAAGGAAACAATCGGTATCAATAAGTTAGATGTTTGTATAATTAAATCGACTATACCAAAATCAGATTTTTTAAGAACACTGGTATATAAAGGCATCAGTAAAAATACAAGTATTTTTGATCCAAACGTTCCGATACCGAAAATAATTGTATTTGACAGTAATTTTTTGTATTTATTCATTATAAAACTCCGTTTCAAATTGTTTTCAGCAAAATAATTATACCAGAAAAATTACGTTTTGCAATATATCAGACAATTATAATTAAAAAGCAATAGTTAACTTTACTTAACTATTGCTTTATTATAAACAAAATAATATTTTTATACTAAATATTTTTATCTTATTGGACAGATACCACTGTCACAGCTTTCGGTTCCCACATCCAAATCAGATTCCTGAGCTTCATATTTATTTAGCAAGGAAGGTATAAACGGCTTCATTTCCTTTATACGCTTATTATATTCTTCCTCTGTTATTGATTCATATGGCATTAGCTGATAGAAGCTGTCATCCAGCGACAGGAACGAAAGAGCCACAACATCATCCCAATTATCCCATACCCACTTTTCAACCTGCTCCCATTCATTGTCTCTGACATGTATAGTAATAGAGCAGTTATGGTCAACATAATTCTCCATAAACAGCTTATAATTTTCAAGCTGTTCAATTGCAGTCACATCATATTTTGTCTTTCCCATAGGAGCTCTTTCAGGGAATTCCACTACCTTTGTAGTACAGGTCTTTATTTCCTGACCAACCTCAGGATATATGGAATATCCGAGCTCCTCACAAACCTTAACAAGAGGATCGTGACTGTTAATTCTTACTCTTCTCAGAAAATAAGGTGAATGTGAGTAATGAACTCCGCAGGATACTCCCGGCAGCTGCGATAAAGTACCTTCAGGCTTAACTGTTGTAACAAGTATCGGAGCTCTCTCTCCGATTTCACTTGCATACCTTTCAGCCTCATCCTTAGCGGCGTCTCTCAGCTTTCTCAGCAGCTCTGCTTGCTTTTCCATGTCCAGTCCTACCGCATTAACCATGTCCTGCCATCCTGTTAATGAACAGCCTGTAATTTTATCTCTTTGCTGAACTCTGTCCCACTGTGAAAGTTCAAGCTCAACACAGGTCATTCTGTAGGCTGCTCTTGCAGATAATCTCTGAGCCCGGATCAATGCTTTTTCATCAAGATTACCCTTTTCATCCACAAATGCATATACATTGACAGTAGTTAAATTACAAAGACCCTTATTATCAAGGAGTATTTCTCCGCAAGGATTAACTCCGTTCATATTATCTCTTCTTTTGTTTCCTGCCTCTTCATTAACCCATCCCGGCTCACCGGAAAAACGCATTTGTTCAATTTGCCATTTCAGCTGCTCACGATTAGGTTTTTTTCTGTAATAAATAGAATTGTTGCTCATAGAACGGTGAATAATATCCTTGTCAACTATCCATTGTCCGTCTATTTGCTTGTAAAGCTTATTTTTAGCTTCGATACAATCTGTATCATCATAGTCTATAAGCATTATTTCTGCTGTCCTTCTGACTCCCCCCACTACGACATTTTCACCGATTATATTTGCAATATCCAAACAATCTATAGGCTTTAAATTGAATCTATCCTTACCCTCGATTGTTCCCCTCTTTTTAATTACCTTATCTATTTTTGTAAACATATTTTTTAAGCTTGAATGTCCGCTTGCAGTTCCTCCGAAGGTTTTAAGCACTTCTCCCTTTGGTCGCACATTATTGTAGTTTAAAATAATTGTCGTAATATTTCTGTACTCACTGCTGTTAATAATGCTCAGGAAGTGATCGAGTGCTTGAACCCAGCCTTCCTTGCTGTCTCCCACTACAATCTTTACCGAATTATTCAGTGTAAATTCAACGCCTGAATTATCTTCTCTCTGTGATTTTGAAATCGGAGTATAATCCTCATGTATTATTTTATAATTGCTTCTTATTTTTGGAAGCTCTTCAACATCGCTTCTTAATATTCTTACGCCTACTCCCGAGCCTATCATCAGCAAATAAAACAAATCTCTGAATGCGCGGAAATCATTTATTATTTCAAATGCGCAATTGTAGTTAGCCATCGGATAATTGTATGATACGGGAGTTCCTCCTACCCAGAAGGTTCTGCCGGATAAAAATTGCTTTAAATTAAAAATATTATCATATAATTGCTCTGCTTCCTCCTTTTTAGTAGGCACCAGGCTGCAATTGTATTCAACCGCACGTCTTACAGTCTCCCACCAATATTCTCTGCGTCTCTCCTCAGGAAGCCATCTTGAATATGTTCTGTAATACACAAAATTACCTAGTTGATTCATAGGTGAGCCGATATGCTTATAATGGCTGATAAATTCCTCGCTTAAAAGCTTATAGTCCTTCCTTTTACGGGAATCTCTTGACTTATCTCTTTCATATCTATATAAAATATATTTTTTTGCTACATCCTTTCTTTCGCTGTCCATCAGCTCATTTTCTACCATATCCTGTACTGTTTCAACCGGTATAGGAAAATTTTTTGCCGATAAATCTTTTTCAATTTTAAGGCTGATTTCTCTTGCCAGCTCCTCATTGACACCATCCTTAGTTTCCTTCATTGCCTTAATAATTGCATTACTGATTTTATCAGGTGTAAAATCAACAAATGTACCGGTTCTTTTTAAAATTTTAATCACGGTTATTCCCTCGCTCCTTTAGATTTATTAGTAAGTAGAAAATTATCCTTTTTGGCATAAATATAATCCATACCGACTCCGGTCAAACTATTCTACTTTAATTCAGCGAATTTTCTGATTTATATGCTTTTGCAGCTTAAATTATTAAATGAAAATTCTGCTGTAGTAATAATTAAAATAATATGTATATCACTTACACTATATATTGTATCAATTCTTTCATTTTTGTCAATACTATACTATATATAGATATATAATCTCGGACACCTTGTCATTGCTGGATATATGAGTAATACGCGAATTTTGTCGAAAAAAATAAAAAATCCTACGTTGATATTTCAACATAAAAGGATTTCTTAAAAAAACTTAATATATTTTGGCATCAAAGTTCATATTTTCGATAAATCCTTTTGTATATCCTTCATCACCCGCAAGCTCATAGTGAATAGTATTTTTCACTATCCCATCGCACTTTTTCTTCATATTTTTATCTAAAAGATACATACAGACTCCCATACCGGCACCATTACCGATTGATTTGAAATTTATATTACTGCGGTAAGGCAGTAATCCGATTTTTACTGCATTATAGATATCTATATAATTTCCGAATGCACCGGAAAGAATAATTTCGTCAATCTCATTCAAATTAATGCCATAAGCTTCAATCAGAGCAATACATCCCGAATATATAGAGCTTTTGGCTAATTGTATTTGCCTTATGTCTTTTTGTGATATATAAATAGTTTTATCATTATCGCTGTACAGTACAAAAACTGTTATACCGTTAATCTGAATCAGCTTATCACATAGCTTAGAACCGGGGCTTTTTCTTGCCAATTCTTCACCTGTAATCATTCTGCCCGTCTCGTCTATTATATCCATACGTAAAAGCTCTGATGCAATATCCAAAACTCCCGAGCCGCATATTCCCTTAGGCTCTGAACCGCCTATTGTTCTAAAATGAATTTCATCCTTCTCAATTTTAAACCGGTCTATCGCTCCGATTGTACCCCTCATGCCCCAATCTATGCTTCCTCCTTCAAGAGCAGGACCGCATGCAGTAGAAGCCACAAGATATTTATTTATATTTCCGACAGCAATCTCACCGTTAGTTCCCAAATCAATAATAAGCTTAATTTTATTATCATCCTCTGACGCAAGAAGTACAGAAGTCATATCGCTGCCTACAAAGCCGCCCAGCAACGGTAAAAAAACAAGTCTGCTTCTTTCGGGACAATTAATTTCAATCTCATTACCAAAGCACTCTACATAATCCTTTGTTATGTTTACAAAGGGGCTGCAACCTAAACCATCTGTTCTAAAGCCAAACAGCAAATGTTGCATAGCACTGTTACCGCACATAACAATATTGTATATATTATCGGTGAAGTATGGGAACTCAAGCTGAGCCTCGTAAAGCATTTTATTTATAGTAAGCAAAATTTTATCCTTTAGTTCGTTAAGTCCCGATTTGCTTTGAGCATAATTTATTCTGCTTATTATATCGGCACCTAAGGATATCTGCATATTTAATTCAGAATATGTTTTTAATAATATTCCTGTATTTAAATCATAAATATAAATAACTACACTTGTCGTACCTATATCAATTGCAGCACCGTACAAATATGCGGTAGTATTATTCGGCTGAATATCTATTATATGATTTTCTTCCTTGATAAATGTAATACCCTTACAATTTTCCTCATACATTAAATCAGAATATTTTTTTAACGCATTGAAATCACACCCTTGAAGATATTCTTCAGATTTTATCTTTAAATCGTTTATATCAACATAGCTTTTAGTGATTAACGGTCTGAATTCATAATTATCTTCCGGAGTATATGATTCTAATATATTTGCTTTCAAGCTTGAGTTCTGCTCACCATTCTCTGAATATATATTTAGATTGCTATCAATTGCAGTTATGCAAGCTAAAACATTTGACAAAGAGCCTTCCTTTTCTATTTTCACCATGCATTTTCCGCATAAACCCATTCCGTTGCACTCTAAATTTAACGGAAGACCCGCTGCTTTAAAAGCACCGGAAATGGTTGTTCCCTTATTGACCTCAATACTTTGATTTTGGTTTATAAAATTAACAATATACTTCTCATTCATCTTATTTTCCTATATGGGCAATTTATATTGCTGCACTCTCTGCAATTCTCATCTGTTCCGAAATAATCATCACTATTACTTTCATTTTTCATTGTTTCTTTTATATTTTGAGTCTTTGCACCTAATGTAGGGTTTATGATTTTTATTGCTGCTTTCTCATTCTCATACAGTCCATATAAATACAACAATGATTTTTCAGGAAAGAGCATAAATGCTTCTGTCAGATAAGCATCTATATTAACCGTTTTTTTTAATGCATCAAGAAGCACTTGCTGGCATGACAAATCTAAAGCGCCGTCACCGGGAGCATATCTTTTTGACAGCAAGTACCCTTTGCTTAGTGCTTCCGACCTTATTATTTTATTCATTTCATCAGAAGCATTAAATATTACATCAGTTGATATTTCATTCAATATGTAGCCCTTTAAATAATCTCCCGATGACATCATCCCGTTTATAATACTATCTATATTATCATTTGCGGAAACAAAGCAAATCACATATTTTTTCCATTCTGTATCTTCGATATCGCACAAAGGTAAGCTAAATGTATTGTCTGCAATACTATAGATACAGGTAAGCTTCATATTATCCTTTATTATTTGAGTGAGCTCCCGAAAAATATCATCCATAGGGTTCTTTAAACCTGCTTCATCAAGGTGAAGATTTTTATAAATCCTAGCCTTATTGATTTTTATATCAAGTTTTAAAACATTTACCATTTTCCCACCAATATTTAACCTCTCTCAACCCGGAAAAAACAGTTTATTAATTATATATTTTATTTTTACTTTTGTAAATTACTTTTAAAATAATCAATATTACAAATATTTTATAATATTTGAGAGATATCGGAAAACTCTATTTTTATCATTTCTTTTTTATTATCATAGTATATTATTTTATCAGAGTTGTTCAGCCTGCAGTAAATATGTGCGGGAATTTCAAATTTAAAAATACTTCCTTGATTAAGCTTGCTGTCGATACTGATATTTCCTCCGTGCATTTCAACAATAGCTTTTGCAATATATAAGCCGATTCCGCTTCCCTCCGCAATACGTGACAGTGATTTATCTACCTGATTGAATCTATCAAAAATATTATCCAAATACTTTTCATCAATACCTATACCGTTATCTTCTACCGAAATTTCAACAGTATCACCTTTATCAATTAGCTTAATATGAATGCTGCCTCCGGGATTAGAAAATTTTACAGCATTTGAAATAAGGTTTAAAATAACTCTTTCAATTTTTTCTTCATCAAAGGCAATAATTTTTTTATCTGCATTTGAACTGAAAATAATGCTTAATTCCTTTTCTGCAATAAAGCTTGACGTTGCATGTACAATATCTTCTATAGTTTTAACAATATCTTTATTATTAATATTTAATTTTAAATTACCGGTATTAATTTTAGATATATCCATAAGATTATTTATAATTTTAGTTAACCTGTAACAATTTTGCTTTACCGAGGTTATTATACTGAGTATTTTTTGTTTGTCAATTTCATCGGAATCATCAGCCAAACACAGCTCCATTAACTGAGCCCCACTAAATATAACATTTAAAGGTGTTTTAAGCTCATGAGACATATTCACAAATAATTCGTCATCTTTATTGAATGTGGTTTCAAAATTATCATAGTTATCAGAGTTACAGCTCTTTATAGGGGTATTATCAATAAAAGCTCCCGATGCTTTATTATTATCAACTAACGGTAAAGAAACTCTCTTTTTATAATTAAACACAATAATATCCTCCTTTAACCTTATCGATTGTAAAAAGTTCACCAATAACCTTATATTTATTAACTGTATTGATATATATATACCTACAATTTAATTTTTGAAACATATAATTATAAAGTGTTAAAAACACTGAATTAATAAAATAATTTTATTTACTGTTAAAAATAATGTTTACCGTACACAAAAGGCAGGTAAAAACCTGCCTTAATAATATATGCATAATAAATTTTTTCTAACCTAACCAATTAATTATATTTTTAGTGTCCTTAAAGCATTCCGATTTCAAAAAATCATCTTCATACTTGTCTGAGCACATCATCGGATGTCTGCATTTATATATTAACCCGTTTTTAATTAACTCCAAGGATTGTTGAGCCTCACTGCCCCATAAAAACCAAACCAAATCAGGTCTTTTTTCGTCAATAAACCTAAAAACATCCTTCATAAATTCATCCCAGATACTCCTGTGAG
Organism: Bacillota bacterium; assembly: GCA_036846385.1. Taxonomy (GTDB): domain Bacteria; phylum Bacillota; class Clostridia; order Tissierellales; family Sedimentibacteraceae; genus Sedimentibacter. Next base: position 7,216 of record DAIUCB010000011.1, read on the forward strand.
CATTAGGCTTTCCGATTTCCGTAGTCAAATATCTGTTGAGAAATAACACACCTTGCTTCTCCAAAGAATCAAACCATTCCCTCGGCTGTTTTATAGGAAATTTTCCTTCTGCTATTTCACTCACAATATTTTTATAGGATGCTATATCTTCATAGCCTTCGATATTCATATATGATTTATATAATAATCTTATTATATTTTTTAATGAAACCTGCCTGAAAGGCTGACTCCAATTAACTAAATTACTTGGTTGAAATGCGCGGCCGCAGGCTACCAATTCATTATTATCTATTGAATAATAAGGATCCTGACCAACTATACAAACCTTTATATTGTTTAAATCATTATTGAGAAATCTCATTATCTTTTCAATTGAAGGTGTATAATTTTTACCCAGTGATTTTTCTATCTCATACAGCTCTGAGGATTTGCCTGAAATCAGCTCATCCCATGTATCAGAATAGTTTTTACTTAACAACATATTTTTCTCCTATATTTTTATCGGCATTTATCCTCAAATATTCTCAAATAAAAAAGAATTTGCTTATTGAAAACAATTAATGGCTGCAATAAAATCAGTTCATTGTTTTCATATTCTTTCATTGAGTATTATTGATTTCCAATAATTTTAATTTTATTTTTTTAAAATCCTCCCAAGCATCTTTTTTTGCGCTTTCATTCCTCAATAAATATGAAGGATGATAGGTAGGCATAAAATAAAATTCACCATTTTTAACAAATTGACCTCTTTGCTTGCTGATACTGATATCAGGATTAATTAAACATTTTGATGCAACTGAACCAAGACATACTATTATTTGCGGATGTATAAGCTTAACCTGCCACCTGAGATAATCAATACATGCCATACTTTCATCCTCGAGTGGGTTCCTGTTTTCAGGCGGCCTGCATTTAACTATATTTGCAATATATACATCATTCCTGTGGAGCTGAATTGCCTCTATCATTTTATCAAGCAGCTGTCCTGCCCTTCCTACAAAGGGTCTGCCCTGAATATCCTCATTATAACCGGGACCCTCACCTACAAACATTATTTTTGCAGTCTCATTTCCTTCACCAAAAACTACATTCGTTCTTGTTTCACTTAATCTGCATTTTTTACACTTAAAACAAAATTTCCTCAATTCCTCCATAGTATACACAAAAGCACCCTCTTTATTTATAGGCTTAAATCTATATGACAATAGCCGTTCGGGTTCTTTTCTAAATATTTCTGATGATATTCCTCAGCAGGATAAAAGCATTTTAATTCCTCTACTTCTGTTACAATTGCCTTAGTATATTTTTTTGCTTCCTTTTCCAAGGATTCCTTTATAATACCAATATCCTTTTCATTGTTATAATAAATTCCTGTTCTGTACTGTGTTCCAATATCTCCCCCTTGTTTATTAAGGCTGGTAGGATCAATAACCTTCCAGAAAAGCTCAAGTAGCCTATTTAACATAATCTCGTTTTCGTCATATTTAATATAAACTGTTTCGGCATGCCCTGTTGAATTTGTACAAACCTGCTCATAAGTAGGATTTGAGGTATGACCATTTGCATAGCCTACTATAGTTTCTTTTATCCCGCTTTTCAAATCCGAATAGGATTGTAGTCCCCAAAAACATCCGCCTGCTAAATATATTTCTTTCGTATTTAAAATACTCCTGACCTCTGCATATATATTTTTACGCTGTATTTAGTTAATATTCTATTACTGTTAAGCAGCAGCTTTAATTATAATAATTCTAGCATACAGCACTAAAATTTACTATAAATTAATAAAAAATTTTTACTTGACTTTATATTCAAATATGCTAATATATTAATATAATAATATTCGAGGTGAAAATATAATGATAGATTTTACTAATAAAGAAAAAATCAAAGCAACATTTGTAGAGAAATCAGAAATTCTTAAGACTATAGCTCATCCTGTAAGATTGTGTATTTTAGCAATGCTGATAATGGAGGAGCAAAGCAATGTCAGTGACATGCAGTGCTGTCTCGATGTGCCTCAGCCCTCCGTATCTCAGCATCTGGCAAAGCTGAAAGCTGCAGGTATACTTTCCTCAGAAAGAAATGGCACTGAAATTATTTATAAAATAAAAAATGAAGATGTAAAACATATTGTAGAGCAAATTTTACAAAATTAATAGGAGGAATAAAATGAGTAAAAAGGTTTTAATTATCGGAGGAGTAGCAGGCGGTGCAAGTACCGCTGCAAGACTCAGAAGGCTTGATGAAGCAGCAGAAATAATAATGTTTGAAAGAGGTCCCTATATTTCATATGCTAACTGCGGACTTCCCTATCATATCGGTGATGTAATTAAGGAAAGAGGATCCTTGCTTTTGCAAACACCTGAAGCAATGGCAAAAAAGTATAATGTGGACGTAAGAGTAGACAGTGAGGTTGTTTCAATTGACCGTGAAAATAAATCAGTTGAGGTCAAAAAAGTAAAAACCGGTGAAATTTATAAAGAGAGCTATGATACATTAGTTATTTCAACAGGCTCATCACCTATCAAGCCTCCTATAGAAGGAATAAATTCTCCGGGTATATTCACTCTCTGGACAGTTCCCGATACTGATGAAATAAAAAAATTTATAACTGAAAAAAAACCCAAAACTGCAGCCGTTATCGGCGGCGGCTTTATCGGACTCGAGATGGCCGAAAATTTGCACCATGCAAACATAGAGGTCACTATCGTAGAAATGCTGGATCAGGTTATGGCTCCTATTGACTATGAAATGGCACAGCTTGTTCAAAACAATATGGTTATGAATAAGGTTAAGCTTAACCTTGGTGACGGAGTATCAAAATTCAGCAGTTCAGATGGATCAATAAATATTACCCTAAACAGCGGAAAAACAATATCTGCTGATATGGTAATACTATCCATAGGGGTTCGTCCTAACAGCGAGCTTGCAAAAAATGCCGGATTGACATTGAATCAGAGAGGCGGTGTTGTTGTAGACAAATATTTAAGAACATCTGATTCAAATATTTATGCACTGGGTGATGTTATAGAGGTTGAAGAATTTATAGGAAAGGATCGGACTATGATTCCGCTTGCAGGACCTGCAAACAAGCAAGGCAGAATATGTGCAAACAATATTTGCGGTGCTGATGAGGAATATAACGGAACTCAGGGAACCTCTGTAGCCAAGGTCTTTGATTTGACTGTAGCTGCTACCGGGGTAAATGAAAAAAACTTAAGGAGATGGGGTTATATTGAAAACAAGGATTATTGTACAGCAATCATAGCTCAAAAATCTCATGCAGGCTATTACCCGGGAGCAACAGAACTGATACTGAAGCTTATATTTTCACCTGACGGCAAAAAAATATACGGAGCGCAAATCGTTGGTGAGGATGGTGTTGACAAACGAATAGACACTATCGCAACAGCTATAAGATTAGGGGGAAGCATATATGATTTAAAGGAATTGGAGCTTGCCTATGCACCCCCCTATTCATCTGCCAAGGACCCTGTTAACATGCTTGGTTTTGTAGCAGAAAACATAATAGAAAAAAAGCTTATCTTGTCGAAATGGAATGATTTAGATCCGACCAAAAAAAACGAATATACTGTTTTGGATATTCGGGAGGATGTAGAACGATTGGTGTTTACAATAGAAAATTCGGTAAATATTCCTCTCGGTGAATTAAGAAACAGACTGACAGAATTAAATAAAAATGACAATATAATCGTATTTTGTGCAGTAGGTATCCGGTCCTACAATGCAGCAAGAATATTAATGGAAAACGGCTTTAATAATGTTAAGGTTTATCCTGCCGGAACTAATTTTTATAAATCAGTTTATTATGATTATTTTAAAAATTCAAATGATGATTCTCATTTTATAGATTCATCTAATATTAACCCGACAGATAATTCTCCTAAGGAAAACACAAATACCTTATTAAGCAATATCAAATCATCAATTCAGGTTGATTGCAGCGGTTTGCAATGTCCGGGACCTATTATGAAGGTATATGAGACAATGAATAAAATGAATAATGGTGATATAATAGAGGTATCTGCAACAGATTCCGGCTTTGCAAAGGATGTTGAGGCCTGGTGCAGAAGGACAGGAAATAAATTACTTAAAACAGAAAAGAGGGGCAAGGAAAACATAGTATTTATACAAAAGGGTTTAGGCTCTGACAGCTCAAATACTACCTTAAAAAATACAGGAAGCTCTGTTCAGGCAGCAAATGACGGGAAAACAATAATTGTTTTTAGCGGAGATATGGATAAGGTATTAGCATCCTTTGTAATAGCAAATGGTGCGGCTGCCATGGGAAGACCTGTAACAATGTTTTTTACCTTCTGGGGATTAAACGTTCTTAGAAAAACCGAAAAGCAAATCATAAAAAAACCATTAATAGATGCTATGTTCGGAAAAATGATGCCTCGAGGTGCAAGTAAGCTAAAGCTGTCAAAAATGAACATGGGCGGCATGGGAACTGCCATGATGCGTAAGGTTATGAAAGATAAAAATATTGATTCTCTTGAGGATTTAATTAAAATGGCAATGAAAAACGGAGTTAAAATGATTGCGTGTACTATGTCGATGGATGTAATGGGAATTACCAAGGAGGAATTATTAGACGGAATAGAGTATGCAGGCGTCGGGGCATACCTTGGTGATGCAGAGGAATCTAATGTAAATCTATTCATTTAACTTCCTCAATCCATTTTGTTTCATAAAATCATCATATAAATCAATAAATAATCATTGACATTTGTAAATTTTTACATTAAAATGTTTATAATAAAATAAAGCGATGAGTAAGAGCAGTAAATATATTTTTATGATTAAAGAGAGCTGTAGGTCGGTGGAATACAGTATCATAAATATATCGAATGGACTTATGAGCGGAAGCTGAAATTATAGTATGTAACCCGGGTATCTCCCGTTACAGAGATAGGATATCAGATGAAAATCTTGTATCTGCAATGAGATGGTTTTTTAATCGAATTTGAGGTGGCACCGCGGAACTCCGTCCTCTATACCTTTTTGGTATAGAGGATTTTTGTTGTCCTGAATAAACTAAACCGTTTCAATGGGTACAAAAATATTATATTCATTGCTTTAAAATAATAAAATGGAGGAATTGAAATGGAAAGAACAGAATTTTTTGGTCAATTTGGAGGCTCCTTTGTACCGGAGCAATTAAAATCAGTTTTGGAGGAGGTAGCTGAATATTTTTATAAATATATTGATGACCCTGACTTTCAAAATGAATTAATGTATTATCACAGACAGTATACAGGAAGACCGAATCCATTGTATTATGCATGCAAGCTGACGAACAATCTTGGAGGAGCAAAAATCTACCTTAAAAGAGAAGACTTAAATCATACAGGTGCTCATAAAATTAACAACGCACTCGGACAGGTTTTACTTGCGAAAAAAATGGGCAAAAAAAGAATAATTGCCGAAACAGGCGCCGGACAGCATGGTGTAGCAACAGCAACAGTATGCGCTATGTTTGGAATGGACTGTACAATATATATGGGTGAAATAGATACAAAGCGTCAAGAATTGAATGTTTTTAGGATGGAACTGCTCGGTGCTAAGGTTGTGCCTGTAAAAACAGGAACCAGAACGCTAAAGGATGCCGTTGACGCTGCACTGGAGGACTTTGTAATAAATGCCGAAAACACCTTTTATCTACTAGGCTCTGCCGTAGGTCCCCATCCATATCCGATTATGGTCAGAGAATTTCAAAGTATAATCGGAAGAGAAGCGAAACAGCAAATTATCGAGCAAGAAGGAAGGCTTCCCGATTATCTGGTTGCTTGCGTAGGCGGCGGAAGTAATGCCATAGGTTTATTCAGCCCATTTTATAATGATAAAAATGTAAAAATAATAGGTGTTGAACCGGGAGGAAAGGGCTTAAATACTCCCGATCATGCAGCATCCCTGACTAAAGGAGAGATTGGTATTATCCATGGATTTAAGTGCTACAATCTACAGGATGATGATGGTAATCCGCTTCCCGTATACTCAATAGCGGCAGGCTTGGATTATCCAGGCGTAGGACCTGAGCACAGCTATTATAAGGAATCAGGAAGAGCAGAATATGAGGTAATAACAGATTCTGAAGCTTTGGAGGCCTTTCATGAGCTGTCAAGGACGGAAGGAATCATACCTGCCTTGGAAAGCTCCCATGCAGTTGCCTATGCAATTAAGCTAGCCAAAACTCTGCCTAAGGACAAGATAATAATTGTCAACCTGTCAGGCAGAGGAGACAAGGATGTAGCTCAAATAAAAGAAATGATTGAATCGAATAAATAAAAAACATAGATTATCAAAATACAAATACACTCAATTAAATTGCGTGTATTTGTATTTGTATTTTTATTTTAACTCTCTTTTGATATATTTATTTCTTTTTACTCGGACAGTTTTTAACCGAACAGCCCGAACAGCCTGCACAGCCTGTTCCCTTTTTCTTTTGTTTGCGCATCAATATAATTACTAAAGCTAAAATTGATATTAATATAAAACTAACAACTAAATCTGCTATATTCATAATTCCTCCAATCTATGCAATAAGCAATCTGCCCAATTGATAAATTATCATTGCTGCTGCATATGCTGTTATAGTTTGATACAAAGCAGTCAAAATTGCATACTTCAAGGAACCAAGCTCCTTTTTTGTAGCAGCAAAGGCGGCTATACATGGCATATATAATAAGGTAAATACTAAAAATGCAAATGCACTTAAGGGTGTAAACATTGCACTCAATACAACCGAAAGCTGTGCATCCGTAATTGAGCCCGTTAATACAGTCAATGTGCTTACGACAGCTTCCTTTGCAGCCAATCCTGTAATCAGAGCTGTGGATGCTCTCCAATCATTGAAGCCTAATGGCTTAAATATCGGAGCTATAAGAGAACCGACAGATGATAGTATACTGACTGAACTGTCATCAACCATATTAAATGACCAATCAAAGCTTTGTAAAAACCATATAATTATTGTTCCGATAAATATAACCGTAAAAGCTCTGCGGATAAAATCCTTAGCCTTTTCCGACATATGTATCAGAACACTTTTTAAAGTCGGCACACGATAAGCAGGTAATTCCATAACGAATGGCACAGGATCGCCTTTAAATACCGTGTTGTTCAGTATCAGTCCTGATATTACAGCTACCACAATTCCCAATGCATAAAGAGCAATCATAACAACCGCCGCATTATCAGGAAAAAATGCCATGGTTATCATTCCGTATATAGGAAGCTTAGCACTGCATGACATAAACGGAGTCAATACTATTGTCATTTTTCTGTCTCTTTCACTTGCCAGTGTTCTGGTTGCCATAATAGCAGGAACACTGCAACCGAAGCCGATAAGCATAGGTACAAAGGAACGACCCGATAACCCGATTTTACGCAACGCCTTGTCCATGACGAAAGCTACTCTTGCCATATAACCGCTGTCCTCCAGCAGTGATAAGAATAAAAACAATATAACTATAAGGGGTAAAAATGACAGCACACTTCCGACACCGGCAAAGATACCGTCTATTACAAGAGAATGAAGACCTGAACTGACATCGGCTCTCGTCATAATATTTGAAACCGCATCTGTGGCAAAGGCTATTATCTCCTCAAGCAATCCCTGAAGAGGCGCTCCGATTGCACCAAAGGTAATCCAAAATACTAGAAACATAATTCCGAAAAATATCGGTATGCCAAAATATTTATGAGTCAATATCCTGTCTATTTTTTCAGATCTAATTTGCTCGTGAGTTTCCTGATGCTTAATAACCGAAGCAGCACATAAGCTTTCAATATAATTATATCTCATATCTGCCAAGGCAGCTTCTCTGTCAGTGTTTAAGGATTTTTCCATATCCTCTACAACATGACTGATAATATGTTTTTGATTATCAGTTATATTAAGCTCCCTAATCGTCTGTTCATCACCCTCAACAAGCTTGGTAGCCGCAAATCTCAAAGGATAACCTGAATCTCGAGCCTGATCATCAATCAAATGAGATATGGCATGTATTGCCTTATGAACCTCACCCGTACAAAAATCAAGCTTTTTAGGCTGTTTTTTTTCTATTGCCGTTTTCATTATTACATCCAAAAGCTCGGAAATTCCCTGATTTTTACTTGCCGAAATCGGAACAACCGGTACTCCCAAATCATTTGAAAGCCGTAGTACATCTACCGAATTACCGCTTGCAATAACCTCATCCATCATGTTTAATGCAATTACCATAGGTATAGAAAGCTCCATGAGCTGCAGTGTGAGATATAAATTTCTTTCAATATTTGTCGCATCAACGATATTAATCAACAAATCGGGCTTTTCCTTTAAAATAAAATCTCTGGTTACAACCTCCTCCATTGTATAAGGAGAAAGGGAATATATTCCGGGTAAATCTACAATTGAAGCATCCTTCAGCTTTTTAATTAAGCCTTCCTTTTTTTCTATGGTTACTCCGGGGAAATTCCCGACATGCTGGTTACTTCCGGTTAATTTATTAAATAATGTAGTTTTTCCTGAGTTTTGATTACCTGCAAGTGCAAATACTAAGCTCATTTTGTCTTTACCTCTTTTATCTCAATTTTAGAAGCTTCCTCTTTCCTAATTGTTAAAACGTAGCTTCTCAAAAATATCTCAATAGGATCACCCATAGGTGCAACCTTTCTGACATGCACATGAGTATTGGGGGTTAATCCCATATCTAAAAGCCTTCTTCTCAGCATTCCCTTTCCACCAACAGAAGCTATTATTCCGCTGCTTCCTGGTTTTATATTATCTAGCGTCATATTATTCCTCCTTCAATATCGATAATATAATCTTACGATTTTGATAATCATTCTCATTTATTGTAATCATATTATATTCTAATTGATAACCATTGTCAATAAGATAATAAAAAAAATATGATTTTTTTCAAATCATACTTTCTTCTCATCTTTTTTATTATCCTCTCATAGTAGCAATCAGTGATTTTTGATTTATAAGAAGATTTATTCCGTCATCAATTGACTTTACAACAATATCTGATGATGTAATCAGTTTTGAACACATACCTTCTTCTCCGATGACTGCTATTGAAAGAACAGCTGCCTCCAGCATCTTTATATCGTTAAATCCGTTCCCGAAGCATACAGTTTTATCTTCTCCAAGCTCCTTAACCACTTTATATTTAAAATCTGACGCATTATTTTTAGGAAAGGTCTTAAGAGTTACTTTTAATCCCTTGCATTCTTTTTCGGCAGAACCGTATGTATCTGCCGTCAGCACAAAAACGTTTAAAATTTCACATAATTTTGCAATACACTCCCGGGTTTTTTTATTTATGATTCCGTTTGCAGCTATTGTTCCATTGTAATCAAAAACTACATTATCTATTGAATATACATCTCTTCCCGGCACTTCTATTTTTATCACAGCATCACCTCTATTCCTTCATATACATAATATATTCCTCAGTGCGTTGATCCGATGCATTGTTAAATATATTAAAGGCAGTATTTTTTTCTACAATCTGCCCTTCCTCCATATATATAACATAATCTGCAATTCTTTTAGCCTGAGCTAAATTGTGAGTTACTATTATTATAGTATATTCATGTTTTAATTCAACAAGCATTTTTTCTATATGAGCGGTATTTTTAATATCGAGAGCAGAACATGGCTCATCCAGCAATATTATTTCAGGATTTACAGTAAGGCACCTTGCGATAGCCAAACGCTGCTGCTGCCCTCCCGACAGCTTTTCAGCCATCATGTTTAAATCATCCCTTACTTCATCATAAAGTCCTGCTTTATTTAAATTATCTGTCACTATTTTATGAAGCTTTTCGTTATTTTGTTCTCCGTAATATACAGGCGCATAGGTCATATTTTTATATATTGAAAAAGGAAAAATAACAGGTGACTGAAACACCATACCTATTTTGCCCCTAAGCTTTTGAATCGGCAATTCCATTATATCAGCTCCGTGCAAAAAAATTTTTCCGCCTATGCAGCCGCCATATTCCTCAACGGTTCTGTTTATGGTTTTCAAAAACGTTGATTTTCCGCATCCTGATGAACCGATAATGGCAGTGATTTTATTTTTTTCAAATGATACGTCAATATTTTTTAATATTTGTTTTTTACCGTAATTTACATTAAGATTTTCAGCTCTTAGAATTAACTCTTCCATTTCACACCTTCTTAATGTCACCTATAAAGTGGCATATTATATTTATCATAAGCACCAAAAATATGAGCACAAAGGCAGTCCCATACGCCATTTCGACTGACAGCCCTTCATTTACCAGTATATATAAATGATACGGAAGAGCCATGATTGGATCTGAAATTTTCGAAGGAACTCCCGCTATTATTACAGCACCCGTAAACATGATTGGCGCTGTAGCTCCCATAGCAAACACTGTTCCGAGCCCAAGGGATGTCATGATATATTTCATAGTATTTGGAATGATTAAATGTATTATTGTATAACCCTTTGGTATTCCTAAGCTCAGCGAACTGATAAATTGTTCCTTTGAAGCTTCTTCAAAGGCCCTTTTTATTCTTATTGTTATAAATGGTATAATCATAATCATCAATGTTATCGATGCACTCAAAAGGCTTTTTTGCAGTCCCAACCCAACCAATAAAACTGTGTATCCAAACAGCCCTATCACTACCGAAGGTATACCTGCCAGACATTGCAAAGCCTGAACTATAATATTTTTAACATTTTTGCTTTTGCAGTAAAAAACCAAATATACAGAGGTGCACAATCCTAATATACCTCCAAACAATCCTGATAACAGTCCTGACATAAGAGAACCGGCAATGGCCGGAAATATCCCTCCCTCTTTTCCTAAAGGCATTCCTTTTGGTGAATCAAATATAAAATCAGCAGATATTACTCCTATTCCTTTATGAAATAGATACAGGAACATCCCAAATGTTATAAAAATTACAACAGTGCCGGAAATTATTACCGCTACTTTAAAAATCAAATCTTTAATTTTCACATTCATCACTCTGCTCCCTTCTTTTACCTATCTTAGAAGCCGTTAATTGTATGATTGATATTATAATTATAAGAATGAGCCCCGCTGCATAGAGAGATGAATAATGAATGCTTTTGAATTCTGCCGTTCCCATTTCGAGAGCTATCAAAGAAGGTATTGTTTCAGCCCTTCCCATGATATGCGGAAATACAGGTGAATTACCCATAACCATCATGACCGCCATAGTTTCACCTATAGCTCTGCTCAAAGCCAGCAGTATATTTACAAAAATGCTGTTTGCAGCGTATGGAAGCATTATTTTTCTCATCATATGCCACTTTGATACACCAAGAGACTGGGATACACAATAATATTTATCCTTTCCCTTTTCCAATGTTTCCGTGCAGCTTGTAACAACATATGGCAACAGCATAACGGATAAAAGAATTCCTCCTGATAGCACGCTCTCACCGGTAACCATATTAAAATTCTTTTCCATAAACTTGACAAGCAAAACCAATCCCACAAAACCAAAAATTACTGACGGAACTCCCGCAAGCATATCTATGAACGATAATATTACCTTCGAATATTTTTTGTTTACACAGAAACTCAGGAAAAATGCGCATCCCGTTCCAAAGGGCATCACTATTATAATAGACAGAAATGAAACATAAATCGTTGCAAGAATCATAGGCAAAAATGAATACGAAAAAGGCTCGCTTAAAGGACTCCAAGATTTGCCCAGCAAAAAATTCTTCCAACTCACCTCTTTTAAGAAAGGAATGCTTTCCTTTAAAATATAAAAAAATACCAGCAGTACTAATAAACTTGACAATATAGCCCCGATGGTAATTATCGCTTGAAATAAGTTTTCTTTATTTTCCTTCATGATTGATCCCCTGTATTGATCGAACTCCCGCTGATTGCGGGAGTTCATTATATAAGTTTATTTTACAGGTATAAAGCCCATAGATTCAACAACTTCCAGTCCTTTTTCGCCCATCATGTAGTCCATGAAGGATTGCTGAGGCTTAGTAAGCTCCCCGTCGATTATAGCAATCAAGGGTCTTTGGATTATGTATGAACCTGCTATAATATTTTCTTCAGTAGCTTCAACACCGTCAACTTTTAAAGTTGCAACCTTTCCTTTATTTTGATTAACAACACCGAAAGATGCATATCCGATAGCATATTCATTTTCGATAATTTTTGTTACCAATGCTCCCATTGATGGTGCTTGAATGGCTTCTGCCTTAACCTTTGTATCTCCCATTATTTTAGACTGGAATACTTCATGAGCTCCTCCGCCGATATCTCTCGTTACAACTACTATTTCCTTATCAGGAAGTGAAGCATCTAAATCCTTCCAGGTTTTGAATTCTCCTGAGAATATTTTAACTATTTCTTCTTTAGTCAAATTATCTTTAACCTTTAATACAGGATTGTTAGGGTTTACACCCAATGTCAAAGCATCGATACCTAATTTAAATTCTTTAAGATTAGGCATTTTTTCTTTTTCTGCATCCTTTACACTTCTGGCAACCATACCAAAATCGCTTGATTTATCTATAACAGATTTTACTCCTTGTCCTGAACCTCCGGCTGAAACATAAATTGCTATATCTTTTTCAGGATAAGAAGAGTCTACCTTGTTCCATGTAACATATTCTTCTATAAAATTAGTTGATATTTTAGCAATTACAGGTGCAAGGGTAGATGAACCGTTGAACAGAATTTGCGTTTTAAATTCATCAGTTTTTGCAGTTGAATCAGAAGCGGCAACTTCGGAAGGTTTTTCAGCAGAAGCTGGCTTTTCAGCAGGAGCTGTAGGTTTTGTGCTGTTGCATCCTGTCAAAACAATAGCTAATACTAAAATAATACTTAAAACATTAAAAAGCTTTTTCATTTTGTCTCCTCAAATTGATTTTATTTGTCTTGTTTCAATTTTTTATACATCTTATAAATGAAATTGACTTATAAGACTCTCTTCAAACGTCATTAATATAACATACTAATTCGATAAAACAAAATAAAATGTTTTTATATAAACTCATCAAAATATAACAAAAAATAATAATAGTGATATCTGCAGCGTGTGAGGACAATTATCACTATTAAAATATCCTATTTAATTAATTTACTTTAATTCATCAGCCTTTGAACCATAACATTCAACTACAGGTACGACAAACATAAATCCTATACCGGGTTCATTAAAATAATCTAATTCCTTTTTTATTTTTTCAACTACCTTATCCAGCTTTTCTTTATCATATATTACACTAAAAACAGTTTTATTATAAGGTTTTCTGCCATCTATAAGCTTCCTTACACTAGCCAGCATAGGAATATTAATATTGTGATCTAAAAGTACTTTACCCATACCTTGGCTGTCTATGGTCGTTGCACCAATCTCTTCTTCATAAAATACTTCATGTATTGTATCCAACTTATATATATCATTCAATATCAAAATTAATGCATACATTATTAACCCTCCTTATTTTTCGATTTTATTATATCATACATCTATTTGCAATACAATATACTTGATATTTTTTTATACTTTAACAGCAATCTATTTTTCCGCTAAATAATTATAACTTTATTTTATACTCTTTCTCCTCCTTATTTTTGATAAAGAACTAATATATCATAAATAATTAATATCGAGAGTCAACTTAATTTTGATTTATTATTTATTATTACTTTTTTAGCATTAAGTATTATTTATTCATTTGTATACCCACAATATAATTTAAGTTGATTTTAGCATTATTTTTGTTATAATATATTATGATTATAACAAAGTAATGTTATATTACTTTATGGAATCAATCATATTATTTAGTAAAAGGAATTTTAAAAGCTAATTTTTTTTAGTTTTTGGAGGAATTTAAATGAATACTTACTTAGTAGGGCTAGATATCGGATCTACAACAGTAAAAATAGCTGTAATCGATAACAAAGGAAATATTATTCATAAAGAGTATGAGCGACATTATTCAGATATTAAAAATACTGTGACAGAATTAATTAAAAACTCTGCTGCAAGCCTTAACAACAGTATAATTAAAATCAATGTTACCGGTTCAGGCGCTATTGATGTGTCAAAATATCTTAACATCCCGTTTGTTCAGGAAGTAGCGGCAGGTACTAAGGCTATTGAAAAGTATATACCTGAAACTGAGGTAGCAATAGAACTTGGAGGCGAGGATGCAAAAATAACGTATTTATCCGGCAACCTGGAGCAGCGCATGAATGGTTCATGTGCAGGTGGAACGGGTGCTTTTATAGACCAAATGGCTATCTTACTTAAAACGGATGCTTTAGGTTTAAATGAGTTATCCAAAAATCATAAAACAATATACCCAATAGCTTCACGTTGCGGAGTTTTCGCTAAGTCAGATATTCAACCTTTATTAAATGAGCACAAGGGAAAATCATGTATGCGAAGAAAATTA
>DAIUCB010000012.1:0-20804 GCA_036846385.1 Bacillota bacterium
AAAAAAATGTTAGATATCAGAAGAATAAGAAATAATCCTGATGAAGTTGAAAAGCTTCTTAAGAGAAGGAATCCTGAATTAAGCCTGAATAAGGTTTTAGAGCTGGATAAGGAAAGAAGAGAAAAGCTTGTAGAAGCAGAAAATATTAAGGCTGAACAAAATAAGGAATCAAAGCAGGTCCCGTTGCTTAAAAAGGAAGGTAAGGATGTATCGAGAATATTGCAGAATATGAAGGAGCTTGCAGAAAAGGTTAAAGTGCTGGATAATTATATTAAGGAAATTGATTTAAAAATTGAAAAGGAGCTTTTGAGCATTCCCAACACCCCTAATCCGGATATTACCATAGGTCTGTCTGATGCAGACAATAAAGAGATAAGAAAGTGGGGAGAGCCTACAAAATTTAATTTTGAACCAAAGGCCCATTGGGATTTAGGAGTAAATCTTGGTATTCTTGATTTTGAAAGAGCGACAAAGATTACAGGAACAAGATTTTCAATGTTTAAGGGCATAGGGGCAAGATTGGAAAGGTCAATTACAGCATATATGCTTGACAAGCACACTATAGATCATGGCTTCACAGAAATAGCACCGCCTTTCATGGTAAATAAAGATAGTATGTATGGAACAGGTCAATTACCTAAATTTGAGGAAGACATGTTCAAATTAAATCAAAAAGATTATTATTTAATACCTACGGCTGAGGTACCTGTTACAAATATATACAGAGATGAAGTACTGGAGGAAGCGGATTTACCTATATATATGACAGCCTACACACCTTGCTTCAGAGCTGAAGCAGGTTCTGCGGGAAGAGATACCAGAGGCTTAATCAGAAATCATCAATTTGATAAGGTTGAAATGGTTATGTATTCTACACCTGAAGAATCATACAAACAGCTGGAAAGATTAACAGGTTTTGCCGAAGAAATATTGAAAGGATTAGGACTGCCATATAGAGTGGTAGAGCTGTGTACTGGCGATATAGGCTTCAGTTCAGCAAAAACCTATGATTTAGAGGTATGGATGCCAAGCTACAACAGATATGTAGAGATTTCTTCATGCTCTAACTTTGAAGATTTTCAAGCCAGAAGAGCTAACATAAAATACAGACCCGACAATAAAGGCAAGCTTGAATTTATACACACCTTGAATGGTTCAGGATTGGCTGTAGGAAGAACATTTGCTGCAATAATTGAAAACTATCAACAAGAGGATGGAACAATAATAATTCCTGAAGCCCTCAGACCTTATATGAGGGGTATGGAAAAGATTAGTTTCTAAATACTAAAACAAACTTATTGTAAATTATTTACTGTAAGTTTGTTTATTTTTATAATGCATTTTTTATATTTTTATTATATAATTAATGCATATAAAGATTGGAGGATACAGATGAAAAAGTTTAGAAAAGTAATATCATTATGCTTAATAATTATTATGCTTTCTAATGTTGCAGCATTTGGAGAAATTAATGTTAATGAATATATAAAGGGTGCAATTCTTGGTGATTTAGAAACGGGAGAGGTATTATATGAGTATAATATCAATGAACAGCTTGCTATAGCGAGCATAACTAAGTTAATGACTTATTTGTTAATGAAGGAAGCAATTGAAGCCGGCAAGATTTCATTAGATGATGATGTTATCATCAGCGGACATGCAGCAGCTACAGAGGGCAGCAGATTTGGAATAAAAACAGGTGAAGCTATTAAGCTGAGTCTTTTGGTAAAGGGTATGCTGATAGTTTCGGGAAATGACTGTGCTACTGCTATTGCCGAGCATGTCGGAAAATCTGAGCAAAGCTTTGTAAAAATGATGAATGAAAAGGCATCGGAATTGGGATTAATGTCAGCCAGCTTTGTAAATCCGCATGGATTGCCTATAAATGATGATGAAACCGGACAAAATCACATGTCAATCTCATATATATACAAGCTTGCAAGATATATTTTGACTAAATACCCTGAAACCCTGGATATAACCTCACAAAAAGAGCTTGTGGTAACAGAAAGGAAGTTCAGCAAAACTGCTACAAATCCGGTATTAGGGATAGTTGAAGGCTGCGATGGGCTTAAGACCGGATATACAGACAAATCTGGATTATGTTTGGTATCTACAATGCCGGTTACCGGAAGCGGACAAGACTTCAGACTTATTGCAGTAATTATGGGAGCTCAAAGCCATGAGGACAGAATCAATAAAACCAAGGAATTGTTGGAATATGGCAGAGACAACTTTAGTTATCGCAAGCTTGCAGATATGTCATCATCAATTGATAATGTTTATATATCCAGCTCAAAGGCAGGAAAAATTGATGTTTATCCGGCTTCGGATTTTAATAAATTAGTTAAAAAGGATGCGGTTGTAAAGACTGAAATAACATATAATGACAAGGTGTCAGCACCGATTGCAAAGGGAGAAAAAATAGGAACTATCAGCATTTATATAAACAATCAGGAAGTTGGAAAGGTTGATGCAGTTGTTAATGAGGATATAAAAAAAGCAAATATTTTTGTAAGATTCTATAGATTTATAAAAGATTTGCTAGGGTTTTAAAAAAATTTCTATTTTTTGAGATACTTATATAATACAGCGTTATACTAGAATTTTTGCTACATTGTACGAGGAGAACATAATATGAAATATAAGTATTTGCTGGAATCATTGTTAAAATATTTAGATCAGGGTATTTTAGTCGTAGATACAAAAGCTAATGTGAAGATATATAATGAGCCTGCCACTAATATAGCAGGAATAACTCCGGAAGAAGTTATCGGAAAAAATATTTTGGATATTTTTAAAAGTCTGACACCTGAAACAAGCACCTTTTATAATGTGTT
Source organism: Bacillota bacterium (assembly GCA_036846385.1). Classification (GTDB taxonomy): domain Bacteria; phylum Bacillota; class Clostridia; order Tissierellales; family Sedimentibacteraceae; genus Sedimentibacter. Next base: position 2,841 of record DAIUCB010000012.1, read on the forward strand.
AAAAAATAAAGAGCCTCTAATTGATTATGTACAGACATACACCAATTATAAGGGAGAATGGGTTACTACAGTAACTTCAACAATTCCTTTGATTTATAACAATAAAATAATAGGTGCTGTAGAGATATATAGGAATGTTGATGATGTAAGGGAATTGTCAGAGAATGTTTTGGCACATAATAAGAAAGTGCTTGAAATGAATTGTAATAATTTGTATAACAATCAAGCAGTTTTCTCTTTTAATGATATTATAGGAGAAAGCGATGAAATTAAGGAAATGATAACAAAGGCTAAAAAGGTTGCAAACAGCTCATCTCCGATACTTTTATACGGAGAAACCGGAACAGGGAAGGAGCTTTTTGCACATGCGATTCATAATGCCGGTATATCAAGATGTGATAAACCGTTTATTGCACAAAATTGTGCGGCATTTCCTAAAGAACTGTTGGAAACCATTTTATTTGGAACAACAGCAGGCAGTTTTACAGGCGCAAAAGATGAACCGGGTCTGATGGAGCTGGCAAACGGAGGTACACTTTTTTTAGATGAAATAAGCTTAATGGATACAGGACTTCAAGCTAAGCTTCTGAGGGCTTTGCAGGACAGGTTTGTTAGAAGAATTGGCGGAAGTAAAAATATAATGGTGGATGTCAGGATAATTGCCGCAACAAACGAACATCCTATATTGAGCGTTCAGAAGCATACATTGAGAGAGGACTTGTATTATAGATTAAATGTGCTTTCATTAAATATACCTTCACTTAGAGAAAGAAAAGAGGATATTCCGATTCTTGTTGATTATTTTATTAATATGTTCAATGAAGTTTTGGATAAAAATGTACAAAAAATATCTATGCAAGCAATATATATCCTTAAAAACTATGAGTGGCCGGGCAATATCAGAGAATTAAAGCATACTATAGAAAGTATTATGCATTATATTGATGGGGATATAATTGAAATCAAGGATTTACCTCCAAATATGATTAACAGTATGTTATTGCCGGCAGAAAACGGAGAAAATGAAGAAGAGGATGAATCCGGAAATTCTACAATTTTATCTTTATCAGATTCGTTAAGAGACTATGAAATTACATTAATTAAAAGAGCAATTGAAAATTCAAACAGAAATTATTCACAGGCAGCCAGACTTCTAAATATTCCAAAACAGACACTTCATAATAAAATAAAAAAATATGACATTATGTAGAGATGGTCTGTCAGATTATTGTTACATTTGACGAGCATAATACAAAAAAACGTCCCAATAAAGGGACGTTTTTTGATTTGTGTATAAAATAACAATAATTTACATAAACTATTTAAATAAATTCAAAGGTTGAAGATTTTAACGATAAAAAAAAATAATTGGCATATTAATTGCTTAAATATGTATGAAAACGTATAAGGAGGTTATTCTTTTTAATATTTAAAGCAATTGATGCACTATTAAAATTATTAGGAGGAAATTGATTTGAGCAAACAAAATACTAATCAAAAAGAGCAATGGGGCAGCAGACTCGGATTTATATTTGCCGCATTGGGAATGGCAGTAGGTACAGGAAATATTTGGCGTTTCCCTCGTGTTGCAGGGAGTAACTACGGCGGAACATTTATTATTGCATATGTAGTATGTAATTTAATATGGGTTTTACCTCTTCTTATGACAGAAATGGGTATCGGTAAAGCGACACGTTTAGGCACTGTCGGAGCCTTCAGAGATTTTTACGGCAAAAAGAAAACGTGGATGGGTACATTTGTAGTATGGATTTGCGCGGCTATAACATTCTATTATGCGGTTGTTTATGGTCAGGCAATAAGATATTTCGTATTTGCTGTAGCGGGAGACTTAAAGCCGGGCATGGATTCAGTAGCGTTATGGGAAGGTTTCTTGGGAAATCCTATAGAAACAGTATCTTTCTTATTAATAGCTGTGTTGACAATGGGTTTTTTCCTTTACAGAGGTGTTAAAGGTGGTTTGGAGCTTGTTGGAAAAGTAGCTATACCGGCATTATTTTTCTGTCTTATAGGAACTTCAATTTGGGCTTGTTTACAACCGGGAGCTGTAAAGGGATTAGAGTTTTTATTTGTACCACAATGGGAACATTTCTTTGATCTCAAGGTTTGGCTAAATGCTTTGACTCAAGCAGCATGGTCAGCAGGTGCAGGATGGGGTATGATGGTTACATATGCTAACTATTTTAAAGAAAATGAAGATATAGTAGTTAATGGAGCTATGATTACTTTTGGTGATATGTGTGGAGCTACTCTGGGCGCATTAGCGGTTTTACCGGCTGTTTTTGCTTTATCAGCAACACAGGCAGATGCTGTTGCATCACTCGGTGCAGGAAATGTCGGATTAACTTTTATATATTTAGCTAAATTATTACCTTCAATGCCGGGTGGCAGAATAATAGCTATAATATTCTTTGCTGCTTTATCATTAGCCGCTTTAACTTCAATTATACCTCAAGCAGAGGCTATCGTTCGTAACTTTGTTAACGGCGGAATGAGCAGACAAAAGGCAACTATATTAGTATGTGTAGCTACTTTTGTATTTGGTATTCCATCCGCTTTAAATATAGACTTCCTTAATAACCAGGACTGGGTTTATGGAATAGGTCTGTTGATTTGTGGTTTATTCTTCGCAATGGCAGTATACAACTACGGTATCGATGATTTCCGTACAAACTTAATTAATAAATCAAGCGATTTAAAAATCGGTAAATTCTATAATTTAATGATACGTTTGTTCCCTCTGTTGCTTGTGATAGTTGTTGGCTGGTGGTTATATCAATCAATAACATGGCATCCGACAGATTGGTGGAATCCAATGCTTGTTGACAGCTTAGGCACAGTAGTAGTGCAGCTTGCAATTGCTGTTATAGTATTTATCTTTATAAATGATAAGCTAGCGGATAAGATTAATGATAAACGTTATATGAATGAAGGCAAATTCTTAAATGTTAAAGGGGAGGAATAAAAGATGACAGGAGCAACTTTATTTTGGATGTTATTAATGCTTGGAGGAATATTTGGACCTTTTATATATTTTGCCAATTTAGCAGCTAGCAAAGAAAAAACAAAATAAATTTAAAAATATAGTATTGTGAAAGGATGATTTATGATTTTATATAAGTCATTCTTTTTCTTTTTCAAACAAAACAAACTGAGGATGCCTTTTTAGGAGAGATATTAAGATAATGGATAGTAGCACATTTTTCCATTGCATCAAGTATATTGACAAATATATTAATATAGTGTAAAATCCTTTAATGTAAGCATTGCATGCATTAAATATATGCACCTGTAGCTCAGTAGGATAGAGCGGTGCCCTCCTAAGGCATGTGCCGGGGGTTCGATTCCTCTCAGGTGCACCAAATTGATAATCGTAATTTAAATGAACATGTAGTAAAATATAAGCAATTATGAAGAAGCCTATATAGGTATTGATTATAATTGAATGTTATTTATTACATGTTCATTTTATTGTTAATGCAACAGGTTTTCTGTATAAACAGCATTCCTAATTAATTTGTGAGATTATTTTATATAAAATAACAATATGCTTATATTGACTTACATTAAGACATGAGGTATAATTTTATTAACTGTACTAAGTGTATTAATACACTTAAACTAAAATGCGGAGAATTCTATGAGAGAAATAAGTATTATATTAACACAAACTAATACAATAATATCCAGAACATTAAGACTATTTTCTAAAAAACCTTATAATCATATATCTATATCATTATCTGATGATTGCTCTACTATGTATAGCTTTGGAAGAAAAATTATGTGGTTTCCTCTGATTGGCGGATTTGTTAAGGAAAACATCAACAGCGGAGTTTTCAAAATGCACCCGGAAACAAAATGTAAAATATACAAACTAACAGTTTCAGACACTGAGTATAATATAATAGCCAAGAGGCTAAATAAATTTTTAGAAAACCCGGACTGCTTTAGATATAGCATATTGAATCTTTTTTTAATGTATTTTGATTTACCTTTTGAAAGGGATTATTATTATGTATGTTCAACCTTTGTGGCTTATTTATTGTGGGGGATTATTCCTTTAAAAAAGCAAATATCTCTGGTAACACCTGATGACTACAATTCTATGGATTTTGAAAAAATATATGAAGGAAAGCTGCATGATTATATTTTCAATAATACTGTTTTTAACAGCAGTACGGTATAAATTGTGATGCAGAGGCAATCGAATAGGAGGATTATATGATTACAATTGATTATAAAAGTCAAAAAGCAATTTACGAGCAAATTTATGATGAAATAACTAAATTGATATTATCCAAATCTCTAAAATCAGATGATAAGCTGCCGTCTGTACGAGAGCTTGCTTCATTGATTAAAATTAATCCTAATACAATACAAAAAGCATATAGATTCCTTGAGCTTAATAATTTTATTTACACAATCAAAGGGCGAGGAAATTATGTTAAAAACAATGAAGATTTAAGAAAAATACATATTAAAAAGATAAATGAGAAGCTTTTACAAAATATCAAATCCCTAAAGGAACTAGGCGTGGATAACGATAAGATATTAGAAATAGTAAATAGAGAACTAATAGTAGATTAATTTTATTTATTAGAAATATCTTGAAATATGATAGAGTTTATGATAACATATTGAAAGATTGATAAATTTTAAACGAATCACTTGAATTTTGGACAAATTAAAAATTAAATTTAAAAAATCGTAAATAAAAATGTAAATCAATAAGCATCGGAAAGGATAAAAATATGTATAAAATAGGATTTATTGGAGCAGGAAGCATTGTTAATGCAATATTAACAGGTATGTCAAAGAATAAATATGATATGTCATCAATATATGTTAATTCATCAACAAATGATACAAAAGAAAAGCTATGTATAGAATTCGGAGTAAATTGTGCAAAAAATAATGTGGACGTTGTAAAAAAATGCGATTATATATTTTTTGCAATAAAATCACATCAGTATAAGGGTGTAATTGATGAAATAAGCCCATATATTACTGATGATAAGATATTTATAATTATGGCACCCGGATATACAACAGAAGGATTTAGACAAAATGTAGGTAAAAGTGTCAAGATAGTGAGAGCAATGCCAAATACACCGGCAATAGTCGGAGAAGCAATGACAGGTATTTGCTATACAAAAAAAGATTTTACGCAGGAAGAGGAAAAAAATATTTTGAAAATATTTGAAGCCTTCGGAAAGGTTCAAATTTTAGATGAATCCTATATGGATATAATTGTATCGGTTTCTGCAAGTGCACCTGCATATGTTTATATTATGATAGAAGCAATGGGTGATGCAGGAGTATTAACAGGACTTCCTAGAAAAATAGCATATAAGATGGCAGCTCAGGCAGTGGCAGGTGCAGCTAAGGTCGTATATGACACTGATTTGCATCCCGGTGAATTGAAGGATGCAGTTTGCTCGCCGGGCGGTACAACAATTGAAGCTGTAAAGGTTCTTGAGGATAGAGGTTTTAGAAGTGCTCTGATAGAATCAATGAATGCATGCTATAAAAAAACAAAAGAAATGAACAGCTGATTGCTGAAAATTTTTATTGGTAAAAGAAACCGGAATCCTATTAATTTTAGGAAATTCCGGTTTCTTTATTTTATTATTGAACTATCATATTTTTGATTTGTATATTTTCACCGATTTTCTCTACAGTTGCATCTGCAGATAATTTTACGCTGTCAATATAAATATTATCATTGCATGTAATTTTTACAGGGTTGTTATTTCCATCAACTACAATATTTCTTACCTTTACATCAGTTAAAATGACAGAATTAACATTTTTTGCTATAATATTAATATCCCCTAAAACAGTTACATTATTTATATAAACCTTTCCTGTGCCGACAGAATCAAGTATATTCAAATCTCCCACAACTACCGATCCGCTGTACATTTCATCATAATTTGTTATATTAAAGCCAAGCTCAATATTCTCATTATCTAAAATTTCATATATTATTTTAACTGCTTCAGCTCTTGTTAAAGCTTTTATAGGTTTGTATAGCTTATCGGGATATCCCATTATGTAGCCTTTATTGTATGCAATATTAACACTTGGCTTGGCCCATTCCTGAATTGAGCCGTAATCCTTTAAACGAGTAGCTCCGTCACCGTCAATACTGCCGGCAGTAATAGCACTGTTAATTACCTTGGCAACCTCTTGTCTTGTTATAGGGTTATTAGGTCTGAAGGTATTGTTTTCGTAGCCTGAAAAGAAACCTACAGCAATAGATTTTTGTACCTGTTTGTAGAACCAATCATTTTTTTTAACATCAGATAAATTAATTTCAGCAATACTCATATTTTTCATTGCATTGTTTAATAAGGTAGCAAATTCAGCTCTTGTGACTGTTTTATCCGGCTTAAATGTTCCATCCTCATATCCTGATACGAAGCCTGCCTTAACTGCTTCTAAAATTCTGTTTTCAGCCCAATGTCCGGCAATATCTGAAAATACAGCTTTAAATGTTATATTTTCAACAGCTTTAACATCTTTTAATTCTATAGTTTGTTCTTTCGGAGTATTATTGTCCAAAATAACATCAAGTGTATCTGCATGTGCGACTGCATTCAAATTTAGGGCTAAACAAAATCCCAAAATTGAAGCTTTTTTCAAAATATTTTTCATTTTAGTCCTCCTTTACCTAACATTATTATAGATGCGTTTATAGGTAAAGTAAATAGGTAAAAATAAACATAAAAAATTATTATAATATTGACGTATGGGATAATAGTAATCTATAATAAGATTATTAAACTATAAGGACATATTATGGACGAATTATTTATGAAGGAAGCATTAAAAGAAGCAGATAAGGCGTATAAGCTTTTGGAAATACCGATAGGAGCTGTAATTGTTAAGGATGGAAAAATAGTCGGTATTGGGCATAACCTTAAAGAGACAATGAAGGATGCTACACTTCATGCAGAAATTACAGCAATCAAAGCTGCCTGTAAAAATCTTGGCGGTTGGAGGTTGCCCGGCTGTACAATGTATGTTACATTAGAGCCTTGTGCAATGTGTGCGGGTGCCCTTGTTAACGCCCGTATAGAAAGACTTGTAATAGGCGCTAGAGACTATAAAACCGGAGCCTGCGGTTCGGTTTTTAATGTTGTTCAAAAAGAGAATTTAAATCATCAAATCGATGTTCAATTTGGGGTATTAGAGAAGGAGTGTTCGGATATAGTAAAAAACTTTTTTGCCGAACTGAGGCAGATAAAAAATAATAAATAAAAGGAGAAATTTGTTATGCCGATTATTCAAGTAGAGATGTTGGAAGGAAGAACCGTTGAACAAAAAAGAGAAATGGTAAAAAGGGTGACGCAAGCTGTAGCCGATACAGTAAATTGTCCAAAGGATGCTATAAAAATTATCATCAGAGAAATGGATAAACAGAATTACGCTGAAGGCGGTATCCTTAAATGCGATAAATAAAAATACTGTAAGAATTGATAGTAAGATATAAATAAAATCGTATCAGCGCTTTTATTTATATCTTACTAATCTAACCTTGAGTGCAGGATTATTAAATTCCACATATGCTTCATCTACCATCATACCAACTAAATTATATTCCTCGCCTTCCAGATCATTACCGGCCAGCTGCCAATAATATTCTTCCATCTCCCTTTGTCTTTGGACATTCAGCAATTCATTAAATTTAGCTATTTTATTTTCGTTGCACACAATATTATCTGATTGAATTTCTATAATAAAAACATCTTCTGTTTCCTCAATTGATATATTTACCTTTTTAGTTAAGTGTGAAAAGAAGAAATCCATTATCTCCTCTACAATTTTAGAAATCTTAAGGATTTCATATTTCATTTTTTAGTCTCCTTTCTTAAGTGCATTCATAAGTGGATACAGCATAGATGCAATGAGACCACCTGAAAAGCCGTTATTATATAAATCAATGCCTCCGTGAATTACACCTACATTCATAACTACGGTCAAATGCAAAAATCCTGCAATCATCCCTGCAATTATACCATATTTTCCTGCAATAGGTGCTAATGTTGTACCAAATAATCCGGCAATTAATACCAGGGTTGAGTTTAATTCCCACAATGTAACAATAGCTGCAAGGATAACACCTGCCATAATCGGTATTGTGTTTTTTGGATGTTTTCCTAATGCGGAAAATCCCACAATAGTAAAAATAGCTCCGACTATCGGACCATTAAATAACCCTTTTAATACAATTACAAACAGCATTGATACAATACCCATTATACCCATATTAATAAATGTTAAGCCATATCCGACAAGCTGTGTATAATCGGTTACCAATCTTCCGGAATAGCTTAGGATTTTTGAGTATCCCTTAAAGCTGTTTTTATTTATAATAAAACCTAATAAAATCAAAAATATAAAAAATGATAATAGTATAATTTTTAATAACAGATCATGTTCAGTTGATAATATTTGCTGTTGTTTAATATTAATTCCGAAGCTTTTTAGCAGTGAGTTTATTAAGGTACCTAATAGACCGGCAGTAAAGCCAATATTGTATAAATTATATCCGTCATGCACTTTATTCATATGAGATGATAAGGGTGTGATTATGAATCCGCAAAATATGCCAAAGGCTATACCTAAAGGTATTCCAAACATAACAGGCATATGGTCTCCAAAGGAAATCTCACTTACAGTAGGTGCAAGACATGTAGAAAACATTATAATAACCAATATGTTTTTAAATTCAATGCCTTGATATTTTTTATACAAATAACCTCCGATATACATAGGCCATACACTGTATATATTTTTCCCTAAAAAAGAAAATCCAATTATAGCAAAGGTAGCAGCTATTAAAGCTCCGTTTATTTTTAGCTTTAATTTATAAATTATAAGAATATTAATAAATGCTAAAATAGACGCATTAACAAAGGTGGCTCCTATACCTCCTACTTCTAAATAATCTGTCAGTAAAATATCCGGTGCTATAATTATATCATATAGACCATGTGCAATTCGATTCGGAGTATCCAATATAAAGGCCAGTAACAACAAAATAGTCGGTAATACAAGAAGTATAAAAAGATTACCTAATCTGCCTAATTTAATTTCATTTTCTTTTCTATCAAACTCGTGCAAAGATCCAACTCCCTTATTGAAAGATTTAATTTTTACCGTTAAGCAACAGTAAAAAATTATTAAAATAATTATAATTTATTATATATTACAATGCAAACATTTTCTGATGAAAAGCATTAAAACTTATTAAATTAATTAAAAATCCATTTTTGACATAATAAAAAAAGCGTTCAAGATTTACTTTTTATATGAGTGTTTACTTATTGCTTGATTGTATTGATATATTAGATTAAATCATATATAATATTTACAGAATATTGTAAATATTAGTATTATTGATAGGAGATAAGTGAATAATGAAATTAATATCTTGGAATGTAAATGGGTTAAGAGCCTGTATAAACAAAGGCTTTAATGAAGCCTTTAAAGAATTGGATGCTGATATATTTTGCCTGCAGGAAACAAAGCTACAGGAAGGGCAGGTAGAATTAAATATTGAGGGGTACTTTGATTACTGGAATTATGCTGAAAAGAAGGGATATTCCGGAACGGCGGTATTTACTAAAATAAAGCCAATAACAGTGCAGTTTGGTATGGGTATTGAAGAAAATGACAAGGAAGGAAGAATAATCACATTAGAATATGAAAAATATTATCTGGTTAATGTTTATACTCCAAATTCTAAAAGAGAGCTGTTAAGACTTGATTACAGAATGAAGTGGGAGGATGATTTCAGATCCTATTTACTGAAGCTGGATGAAAAGAAGCCTGTTATTGTTTGCGGAGATTTAAATGTAGCACATAAGGAAATAGATATAAAAAATGCGAAATCAAACAGAAAAAGTGCAGGCTTTACAGATGAAGAAAGAAATAAAATGACGCACCTTTTGTCATCAGGCTTTACAGATACATTCAGATACTTTTACCCGAATAAAGAAGGTTCATATTCATGGTGGTCATATTTCGGACGTGCACGCGAAAAAAATGTGGGTTGGAGAATAGATTATTTCATTGTATCCAATAGATTTGAAGAGGTGGTTAAAGATTCATTTATATTACCTGAAATATTAGGCAGCGATCATTGCCCGGTAGGGATTATGATAGAATAAACCGGTAATGGTATATATTGAGTTTACTTAAATATACATGTATAAAACATAGCTTTAGACTAAAACTAAAGAAAACAGGAGGTTTTATGAAAAAATATTTATTGATTAGCTTAATGTTAATACCATTACTTATATCGGCCTGCGGTATCAGAACGTCGAATATTACTGAAATAGAAATTGTTAATCCGCAGAATGATGAAAAAAATATAATTTCTAAGGATAGCAATACTGCAAAGTTAATTGTTTCAGCTTTAAATAAAAAGGAAAATACAACAGAGGATATTTCATCTCTTTTATCATACAAAATATATTTAAAAAATAATACAGAAAGTATTGAATATATATTTAGTTTTGATTTCAATGATAAAAAAGTATATATATCAAAGGATAATACTACATACCAAGTTAAAGAAAAAACAGCCAAGGAAATATTTGAAGATGATAATTTTTCATATGTTTATATTAATAATACAATTAATAAGCTTTACATCCACCATAATGGCAACAAAATTAATCCAAGTATAAAATATGACTGGACCTATAAAAAATTAAACGGACAAATAAACAAAAAATCAGGGGCTTTATCTGTTTCTGACGAAAAGCTGCTAATAAACAGCAACGATAAAATTGATGTCAAATATGACATTATCCCGGACAATCAGATATCAAGGGTTTATTATAAGGGCGATGTAATACATACCGGTAAGAGCTTAGAAGATGTTATAAAATCAATACGAAATGACGGAGAATATTTTATAGAATCACAATATAAATGGAATCAAAAAAAAGGTAATGAATGTTATGGAGAACAAACAATAAGCTTTATGGCAAAAATCGATGAGACTGCTGATTTTACAGTGGTATCAAAGGAAAATTACCCGGGAAATATCATGATTGTATCAGTTGAAAATCTCAATAGCGACGAAACAGTAAAAATTAAAACAAATGCAGTAAAGACAGAGACAGAAATTTATCCCTACGGTGAAAAGTATATTGCAATTATGCCGATAGATTTGAATGCAAAGATAGGTGAGTATGACATAACTGCTATTTTCAACGAAGGTATGGCATCTGAATATAAAATAAACAAAAAAGTTAAAATAAACAGTAAGACATTTAAAACTCAATACCTTACTGTTTCTGAAGAATTAAACAGCAATAACAATGATGATAAGGCTATTAAGGAATTTATCCAATATGTCAAGCCTGCAAGGACGGAATCTGTTCCAAAAAAACTTTGGGAGGGAGAGTTTATAATGCCTGTTGATGGCAGATTAACTACCGATTTTGCTGAAATCAGATATGTTAATAATGCTTTGTTATCAACCAGGCATTCGGGTATAGACCTGGCAGCTCCAACCGGAACAGAAGTAAAGGCACCGAATAACGGCAAAGTAACACTTGCCATGAACGGACTGTTATCATCGGGAAATACATTAGTTATAGATCATGGAATGGGTTTGTTTACATCTTATTATCATTTAGATACTATTTTGGTTAAAACCGGTGATGTAGTGAAAAAAGGTGACACTATAGGAACTGTTGGCACTTCAGGTTTTTCTACAGGACCTCACCTTCATTATGCGGTAAGTATATATAATACATATGTAAATACATATCAGCCCCTTAACGGAATATTTGAATAATACATAAAAAACTAATAATATATGTTTCATTTTCTGTATAATTGGTATATAATTAACAATAAGTAAATATTTAGGGAGGGAAGGTATGGATTATAGTGCAACTTGGCTTATTCTTGCTGTAGTTTGTATTATTATTGAAGCCATGACATTGGGCTTGACAACAATATGGTTTGCTATAGGAGCTATCGGCGCATGGATATCAGGTCTGATGGGTTTTGGGCTAAATGTGCAAATTATAGTATTTTTTACTGTAGCAATTATATGTTTATTAATCACAAGACCAATAGCAGTTAAAAAACTTAAGGTAGGACGTACAAGGACAAATGCAGACAGCTTAATCGGAGAATCTGTAAAGGTAATTTCAACTATAAATAATATTAACAATGAAGGGACAGTTATGGCAAGGGGGCAAATATGGTCTGCCAGGTCAACAGAAGACGAGGACATAATTGAAAAGGATGAATTAGTAAGAGTAAGAGAAATAATTGGAGTAAAATTAATTGTAGAAAGAAAAAAATAAAATAATTTAATGGAGGGAAAAATGCCAGCAGGATTTATAGTTTTATTTGTTGTAATAGTTATATTAATAGCCACTAATATCAGAGTCGTACCTCAGGCTAATGCATATGTTGTAGAAAGATTAGGCGCTTACCAGTCAACCTGGGGAGTAGGAATACACGTTAAGATTCCGCTAATTGATAAAATAGCTAAAAAGGTGTTGTTAAAGGAGCAGGTAGTTGATTTTCCGCCTCAACCTGTAATTACAAAGGATAATGTAACAATGCAGATTGATACTGTAATTTTCTTCCAGATTACAGATCCTAAATTCTATGCTTATGGCGTTGATCGTCCGATGGCAGCCATAGAAAACCTGTCTGCTACAACACTGAGGAATATAATTGGTGATTTAGAGCTTGATCAGACACTTACTTCGAGAGAAATTATAAACACCAAGATGAGAATTGTTTTAGATGAGGCAACAGATCCATGGGGAATTAAAATAAACAGAGTCGAGGTTAAGAATATTATTCCGCCAAAAGAAATACAAAATGCAATGGAAAAACAAATGAAGGCTGAAAGAGAAAAGAGAGAGTCTATTTTAATTGCAGAAGGTCAAAAAAGCGCTGCAATATTAGTATCTGAAGGTAAAAAGGCTTCTTTGATTTTGGAGGCAGAGGCTGAAAAACAAGCAGCTATATTGAGAGCAGAGGCAAGAAAGGAAGCTTCAATAAGAGAAGCAGAGGGTGAGGCAGAAGCAATTATAAGCGTTCAAAAAGCTACGGCAGAAGGCCTAAGAATGCTCAGAGAATCAGAGCCTAACCAGGAAGTCATTACACTCAGAAGCTTAGAAGCATTTGCAAAAGCAGCCGACGGAAAAGCAACGAAGATTATTATTCCTTCGCAAATACAAGGCTTGGCAGGGCTGGCAACAGCCTTGGTTGAAACAGTAAAGGACAGTAAAACCACATAAATGTAATAAAACGAGCTGCTATGGAAATAAACAGCTCGTTTTTATGTTTTCTGAAAATTAAAATTATCTGAAAATATTTTTTGAAAATGTAAGTCTGTTTCTGTTTTGAATATGTTTATCAGACATTATTGCTTGTATGATTAATATAATACCAATACTGATAATTATATCACCTATGCTTAGAATTATTTTACCATAGAACTTATCAATATTAATAATGTTACCGAGGAAGCTTAAATAAGCATTTTCAACAGGTATATAAAATCTGATTTTTCCGCTTTGTAACAGCTCATACATTTCATTTCCGTAAAAATTTAATACAGCCTTTGAGTCTATAGGGAACTTAAAATCATTTACAATAAAACACAATAAATTAGAACATAAGCCTATTATAGGAACAAACATAAATTTTTTCGATATATTGGCAATTAGAAATATACCTATCAATATATAGGAACATATAATAAAGGCTGTATATAAAAAGGTATTGAAATCAAGTAGACCTAAATTCATAACAATAATACTTATATAAAGCAGTGCTGATATGTAAATAAGAGGGGACATATTAAAATCTACGTATGATAAACGATAAATTTTGCCGCGTCTTACTAAACCTATTAATATACCTAATATTAAAGCTTCAATAAACATTGTTGATGCTCCTCCGTAATTACATTTATAATTAATTTTACAACATATATGAAGTTATATCAACTTAAATTTAGGAATATTGGTTAAAATCATTATTTTTTTTAATAATGCAACAATTTAGAATAATATGTAAATAAATATAACATTTTGTTGAATTGTGAAAGTGCTTATATTATAATGTTATTATCCTTCAAATATTGATAATATGAATATATTGAAGCAAAATTACCTACATTACAATCAAGAGAGGTGCGTAATGAAAAAAAATATCAATAAAAAATTATCATCATCTGAATTATCTTTTTTTTGTATGCAAATAGCCTTGGTTTTAAAATCGGGAATACTTATTAAAGACGGAATTGACTGGATGTATAACGATATTGAAAAAGGCAATATAAAAGACGCCATAGGAGTTTTAAAGGAAGAGCTCTCCAAGAAGGTACCTCTTTACATTGCTATGGAAAAATCAGGATATTTTCCCGACTATATTATCAATATGAGCCAAATTGGGAGCATTTCAGGCAGGCTTGAGGATGTAATGCTGTCATTATCCGAATATTATGACAGAGAGCAATATATTAAATTAAAAATCAAAAATTCAATCTTTTACCCGCTAATGCTTTTTATTATGATGTCCTTTGTTATTATTCTTCTTGTAGTAAAGATTTTTCCGATATTTGAAAATATGATTAATGAGCTTGGCGGAGAAATATCAGGTAATACTACAATATTAATGTCATTTTCTGCAGGTATAATGACAGGGAAATTTATAATGTTTTTTGTTATGGCGGTTATAACATTAGCCGGAGCAGCTTTTATTTTTATCAGAACAAAACGAGGGAAAATTTTATTTAGCAAGCTTTTAAACAGCTTTATATTTACTAAAAATATAATGAAAAAAATTACAGCATATAGATTTTCTTCTTCCATGTCATTATTGCTGTCAAGCGGAATGAATATAGATAAATCGATTGATATACTATTGGATATAGTGGAAGATTATGAACTGAAGAATAAGATTAATGCATGCAGCAAAAAAATGATTGCCGGAGATTGTTTTATTGATGCTCTTTCTAAGCTCTCACTTTATTCAAGCATGCATATTCAAATGTTAAATATGGGTCAAAGAACAGGTGAATTGGATAATGTTATGAAGAAGCTGACGAATATATATGAGAATGAAGCAGATCAAGCTATAAGCAGCGCGGTAGCGCTGGTTGAACCTGTTCTGGTGGGAGTTTTATCAGTTGTAATAGGATTTATTCTTATATCCGTCATGCTGCCCCTAATGAATATTATGTCATCAATAGGATAATAGGAGGAAGAGTTTTGTGAAGAAAAATAAAATTCAAATATTGTCATATTTCATTTTTATATTATTTATAATTTACTTAATAATAGGGGTAGATAGCGCAAAAAAAAACAACGATGAAGAAAGGTACAGCATCTTAAAGGATGCAATATACAGGAGTTCAGTACAATGCTATGCTATTGAGGGCTATTATCCTCCAAATATAGAATATTTAGAAAATAATTACGGTTTAGTTGTAGACCATAATAAATATGTAATTAATTACAGTGTTTTTGCATCAAATATAATGCCTGAAATAGAAGTGTTTTTAAAATAGTAAGAGCAGGCAAATAAGAGAGAAAGGAATTCACAATGTTAAAAGACAATAACACTCCAAAACAATTTTCAATTCACTTTATATTGA
Source organism: Bacillota bacterium (assembly GCA_036846385.1). GTDB lineage: Bacteria > Bacillota > Clostridia > Tissierellales > Sedimentibacteraceae > Sedimentibacter. The sequence continues at coordinate 18,526 of DAIUCB010000012.1, forward strand.
TTATGTTTCTTTTTCTCATTATAGTTATGCTTTCAATTATTATTATATCATTGGGCAAAAACATCTATGATAAAATTAATATTGAACGGGAAATCAATTATGACCTGAGAGTTTCCCTTTCCTATATAGCTAATAAGGTCAGGCAAGCAGACAGAGAGGGTGCAGTATGCATCAAAGAGCTAAATGGAAATAATGCTGTCGTTATAAAGGAAAAATATGATGATACAATATATGAAACCTGGATATATTTCTATGATAATTATTTATATGAAATACTAATAGATGAAGGTATTTCATTTAATTTGTCAGATGGGATGAAGGTATTAAAGATAGATAGTTTTGACATTACAAGGATAAAGAAAAATCTATATAAGTTTTCAATTAAAAGCAATACTATCGGTGAGGAATTGCTTTTATGCTTGTATTCTGACCGATAAATATAAGGATAAGGAGTCTTCAGTTGAAAAGCAGGGTATCAATTAATTTAGAGGTATCGTTAATTGAAATAATATTATCAGTTCTAATTTTTGCAATATGCGGAGTTATAATGTTGAATTGCTTCGCTGCCGCCAGATTCACACAGGTTAAAGCAAATGATATAACCAAAGCAGGTATAAAAGTTCAGACAGCAATTGAATTAGTTAAATCTTCAAAAAATCAAAATGAAATGGAAGTTCTTTTATCAAATATATTTTCAGAAAATTACCATGATAATATAAGCGGGAATATTATTTATGTGAATTACTACGATAGTAATTGGAATAAAAGCAGTAAAGGTGAAAGTGAATATTCAGTTAGAATTTTAGTCTCAGATTATTCAGTCACTTCGGGAGAGATGTATGATATTTATGTTACTGTTGATAAAATGAAGCCATATCCCTTCATTGGCAAAAAAGGTAAGCCAGAGTCAATATATTCAGTAAAAACCAAAAAATTTTTCTCAAGACTTATCTCGGAGGCAGTAAAATGAAAAGCTCAAGACTTACTAATGTAACAATTGGCGCAGGTGGTGCTTTAATTATAGTTATTTTTGTTGTTTTATGCTTGACTATTTTTTCAGTATTATCCTTTACAACTGCTTATTCTGATTTAAAATTATCAAAAAAAACAAAACAGATAACGGAAGATTATTATGAAGTACATGGAAGAGCAGAGGAAAAGCTTTCAGAAATCTCAGATATAATTATATTAGCTCAAAAATCAATTGATATTAAATCCGGCGATTCATTATCAAGAGCTGCTGATTTTTATAAGAGATCTGAAGAGAAAATACGAAAACTTGAGGATGTAAAAATAATAAAGAAGGATAATAACAGCTTATATCCGGATTTAAGCTTGTATTACGAAGCGCAGGGAGAAAAAAATCAAAAGATATGTGTTACACTGGAAGTTTTATATGACGTTGAAAATAACAGAGCATTCTGTGATATTAAATCCTGGAATGCTGCTAATATAGAGCTGCCTGAATATGAAGACGAAATATTCGATTTATGGGAAGGAATTGATGAATAAATGAAGATAAGAGAGATACTAAGTAATGCAATAAAACAAAATGCCTCAGATATTTTTATTATTGCCGGACGTCCTTTATCATATAAAATAATGGGAGAGATTATATCTCAAAATGATATTCCTCTTTCAGCTGATGATACATTTGAAATAATATATGATATTTTTAAAATTGCAGACAAGGATAACTTGGATGAACTGTCAAGTAATGGAGATGCTGATTTCTCCTTTTCAATGCCGCAGTTAGGAAGATTCAGAGTAAGTGCTTACAAGCAAAGAAACTCATATGCAGCGGTAATAAGAGTAGTTCTTTTTGATTTGCCGGATCCGAACAAATTAGGTATACCTGATATTGTACTTAATTTATATAGAAAAACCAAAGGTCTGGTTTTAATTACGGGACCTGCAGGCAGCGGGAAATCAACTACATTGTCTTGTATTATCGATAGAATTAACAGCGAACGGAACTGCCATATAATGACATTTGAAGATCCGATAGAATTTATTCACAAGCATAAAAAATCTATAGTAAGTCAGCGTGAAATATCCACTGATTCAAAAAGTTATATTTCTTCGCTTAGATCATCTCTCAGACAGGCTCCGGATGTAATGCTAATCGGAGAAATGAGAGATTTGGATACAATAGAAATTGCATTGACTGCCGCTGAAACAGGACACTTAGTATTATCAACGTTGCATACTACAGGAGCAGCAAATACCATAGATCGTATAATTGATGTTTTCCCTTCAAATCAACAGCAGCAGGTGAG
>DAIUCB010000013.1:0-19943 GCA_036846385.1 Bacillota bacterium
ATAAAAATCAATTGCGTTTGCTGATACCGGAGGTTAAATGTGTTATTTACGAAAATAAGCTGGTAATGCTGTTAGAAACGGAAGACAGCAAAAAAATTGAAGCAAGAATATATAATTACCTGGAGGCAAATAAGCTTATCGGTAGTTTGAGTATGTTTTTTACCGACATAATGGAATTGAAGCTGCATTATAAGCTGACCTCTGATATATTGAGAATAGGAATTAAATTAAAAAAAACCGATATCATTTTTCAATACTATGATATGCATGTATATCAATTTTTAGATGAATTAAAAAAATCATCGCCGCTTAAAACCTATTGCTTGCCAAAGCTATTAGATTTACTTCACTATGATTATATTTACAATACAGAATATACTTTAACAATAAGGGAATATTTGAATACCAGAAATATTGTCGCTTCGGCGGATAAACTCAATATTCACCGCAATACAATGCAGTACAGATTAAAAAAAATCACGGAGCTGACAGGTCTCAATCTGGATTCGGGAGAGGATTTATATTATATCTGGCTATCCTATAAAATACTGGATTTATTTCCTGATGATTTTTAGGAAAGATTAGTTAATCCCTTTGACACAATTTATCATTCTGGGAATAATCTTAGTTTATCCATGCAAATAAAATAGTACAATTATAAACCATCTTTAATAAATATATTAATTTTCACATATTTATTAAAGATGGTTTTTTATTATTTTTAAAATAATAACAGTGGTAAAATATGCGAATTTAGTAAAAATATCGAATATACATTATAAATATCAATCCATAAAAACGTTAAAAACCTAACCATTTATGCTGCTGTTGTCACTTCCGACAAAATGCATCTTTAAAATTGTGCAATTTGAACATTTTATTATTAAATTTTTTGATATAGAATGAATAAGAGTTAAATAAAAGTTTTATAACTTTCAAAATTATTTGTATATTTAAAAAAATAAATTAGTTTTGAAGAAAGGTACATTTTCAGTAATGGTATAAAAATTTATTTATAATAAAAAAATAGCTTTTTTTAATGCATACATTTTATGCATTTTAATAATAAAAAGGAGGTTTCTTATTTAATAAAATTCAAGGCTTTAAAAGTTTTATTCGTGACAACGTAATTTAAAGAACTACATTATAGTTAAACCAGGAGGGTAAATTAATTATGAAAACTAAAAAGTACATAGCGTTTTTATGCATCTTAGCTTTGAGTATGACATTATTTGCAGGCTGTACACAAAAAGCTGATACGCCGGCTACTGAAACAAAAGCAAAGGATAGCCTTATAGTAGTAATGAAAGCGGATGTAAGGAGTTTTGATCCTATCTTTGGAAACGATGTCGCAGGGCATCAGGTATATGACCAAATATATGAAACATTGTTAAAGTTCGATGATGACGGAAATATGGTTCCGGGTCTGGCAGAATCTGTTACTCAGCCTGATGATGTGAGCTATGAAATAAAGCTAAAAAAAGGGATAAAGTTTCATAACGGTGAAGAAATGAAAGCAAATGATGTAAAATTCACGTTATACAGAATTGCTTCACAACCTTGTGATATACATTACCTGTTTAAAGATGTAAATGCTGAAAGCTTTGAAACACCAGATGAATATACTGTACGCTTTAAAATTAATAAACCAAATTCAGCATTTATGTCTTACTTAGCCTTCAGTACAGTTGGAGTTGTAAATGAAAAGGCTGTAACAGAGGCAGGGGACAAATATGGCATGAATCCTATAGGAACAGGACCATATAAGCTTGTAAAATGGAATAAAGGCAATGACTCAGTCCTTGAAAGATTTGAGGACTATCATGGAGAAAAAGCTAAAATTAAAAATGTTACATTCAAAGTTGTTCCCGAACCTACAAACAGATTGCTTGAACTAGAAAGCGGCGGAGCGGATATTGCTTACGACATAGCTGTAACAGACGTGAGCAGAGTTGATGATAATGAAAAGCTTCAGGTAATGAAGGCTGATGCCACATCAATTACATTTATGGGTATTAATACTCAGAAGGAGCCTTTCAGCGACATCAGAGTCAGACAGGCTATCAGGTATGCACTTGACACAGAGGGAATCGTTCAATCTGTTTATAAAGGACTTTGTCCTGCAGCAACTAATCCTATGAACCCAAGCTGTCTGTATTATGATAAAACCAGAAAGGTTTCAGAATACAATGTTGAAAAAGCAAAGGCGCTGCTTGCAGAAGCAGGTTATGCAGACGGCTTTACTACAAGCATTACCACTGATGAAAGAAAAGAAAGAATAGACATGGCAACTATAATCCAAAATCAGCTCAGTCAGATTGGTATAACAGCTGAAATAAAAATATTGGAGTGGGGAGCATATTTGTCAGCCTGCTATGATGGACAACAGGAATTATATATGGGTGGATGGACTACCTTTACACCTGAACCAAGTGTATCTCTCACAGGAACCTTCAGCTCAACATCAATGGGAAGCGGCGGAAATATGGCTTTTTATGCTAATCCTAAGGTTGACGAGCTTCTGGCAGCAGGTATAGCTACTTCAGATACAGCAGAAAGAGAAAAAATTTACACCGAGCTGCAAAAAGAAATTACAGACCAATGCACATGGATTTATTTAACATATGGTTTACAAACTGTAGGATTAAACAAGAGCATTCAAGACTTTAAGGTTCATCCGAGCGGTTATCATACAATAGCTAACTTAAGCTTCAAATAAAGAATCCTTTAAGCAGCTGTGTCACAGGATTAATATTCTATGACACAGCTGAAAATTTCACAGTAACAACTTTAGTTAAAAGTTTTAAAAACCGGGAAAGGAGAGTAGCGTTGTAAGCTATTTGGCTTATGACGGTACATAATATAAATGATAAAATATATATTTCGCAGAATCTTATTTTTCATTCCTGTTATACTGGGAGTAATATTTATAGTTTTTACCCTGCTTCACATGACACCGGGAGATCCTGCCAAAATGATTTTAGGACAAGGTGCTACTCCTGAAGCTGTTGAACAGCTAAGACATGAAATGGGTATTGACCAGCCGTTTTTTGTTCAATTCTTTATTTATTTAAAAAACATGATATTGCATCAGGATATAGGAATATCATATGTTACTAAAATGCCGGTTATTGTAAGCATATTGAGCTGTGCGCCATATACCTTCAAGCTGGCATTATCCGCAATAATCGTCGGTATGATTTTCGGTATACCTGTCGGTATTATATCTGCAGTTAAACAATATTCAGTATTTGATACTGTAAGTATGATTTTAGCCTTGATAGGCTTATCGATGCCGGTATTTTGGCTTGGACTCCTGCTGATTATATTATTTTCTGTACAGCTTGGGTGGCTTCCTGCTTCGGGGTTTGATACCTTCAAGGCAATGATATTGCCGTCGCTGGCACTGGGGGCTCAATCTGTGGCAATATTTGCGAGAATGACAAGATCAAGTATGCTTGAAGTAGTAAGACAGGATTATATCAGAACAATACGTGCAAAAGGTCAAAAGGAAATCATTATCATCTTTATGCATACTTTAAGAAATTCTTTGATACCTATAATTACAATAATAGGACTTCAATTCGGGACACTTCTCGGAGGAGCCTTATTGACTGAATCCATATTTTCTATCCCGGGTATCGGCAGATTAATGGTCGAATCTATAAAGGCAAGGGATTACCCGGTTGTTCAGGGCGGAGTATTGCTTATAGCAATAGCCTTCAGTATGGTAAACCTGATTGTCGATATAATTTACGGTTTTGTAGATCCCAGAATCAGATCTCAATATGTATGATAATCCAGGAGGGAAAAAATGAGTGAAACAACATCTGTAAGTGAAAAGAAAAAAAGAAAAAAATCAAGACAATTGAGAGATACATGGAAAAGGCTTAAGAAAAGCAAGCTTGCATTGACCGGTCTTATAATCATTGCTGTGATGGTGATTATTGCAATATTTGCCGATTTTATAGCGCCTTATGATTTTGCCGAGCAGGATTTAAGGGCAACTCTTCAGTTTCCTTCAAAAGCACATATATTCGGAACGGATGAATTCGGCAGAGATATTTTCAGCCGTATGGTTTTCGGTTCCAGAATTTCTTTGATAGTAGGCTTTATAGCTGTAGGCATAGCTGTTATAATCGGCGGTTTGCTGGGTGCTGTTGCGGGATATTACGGCAGTGTGCTGGACAATTTTATTATGAGATGTATGGATATTTTGTTGTCAATACCGCCGATACTTTTGTCAATTGCAATTCTGGCTGCATTAGGGCCGGGGTTGATGAATTTAATGATAGCAACCGGAATTTCAGCTATACCGGGCTATGCAAGGATAGTCAGAGCTTCTGTATTATCCGTTAAAGAGCAGGAATTTGTCGAAGCTGCAAGATCTGTCGGCTCAGGAGATTTAAGAATAATAATGAAGCATATTATCCCCAACAGCCTTGCCCCACTGATAGTTCAGGCAACCTTGGGTATTGCATCTGCAATACTTACAGCAGCAGGACTAAGCTTCATAGGACTTGGAGTACAGCCGCCCACACCGGAATGGGGAGCTATGTTGTCAGGCGGAAGAGGCTTTATCAGAGATTATCCATACATTACGTTTTTCCCGGGATTAGCTATTGCAATAACTATTTTCGGTTTAAATGTACTTGGAGACGGGTTAAGGGATGCATTAGATCCGAAGCTTAAAAATTAGCTACTAAGATATGGAGAAAGAATATGAATGAGCATAAGGAATTATTAAATATAAAAAATTTATCTATACATTACAATACAAGTGACGGTACGGTTTATGCAGTTGATAATCTTGATTTAGAACTGGGTTGCGGAGAAACTCTCGGATTTGTAGGAGAAACAGGTGCAGGTAAAACAACAACTGCACTAGGTATCATGGGTATCATTCCAAATCCTCCGGGCAAGATAGTCGGCGGAGAGATTATTTTTGAAGGAGAGGATCTGCTCAAAAAATCTCCAAAGGCTATGAGAAGTGTTAGAGGTAAAAAGATAGCCATGATATTCCAAGATCCTATGACTTCTTTGGACCCTGTAATAAATGTAGGAAATCAAATAGCAGAAATGATAAAAATACATGAAAATGTCACTAAAAAAGAGGCCTTTGAAAAGGCCGAAAGAGTACTTGAAACAGTAGGCATCAGAAAGGACAGAGCCAGAGATTATCCCCATCAGTTCAGCGGAGGTATGAAGCAAAGAGTCGGTATTGCTATTGCCCTTGCATGCAATCCTACACTTATAATTGCAGATGAGCCTACAACAGCCCTGGATGTGACAATACAGGCACAGGTGCTGGAATTAATGAAAAATTTAAAAGAGCAATATCAAACCTCAATGATATTGATTACGCATGATTTAGGTATTGTAGCAGAGATATGCGACAAGGTTGCTATAATGTATGCAGGCAACGTTGTTGAATATTCCGATAAAATGAGCTTGTTTTTAAAACCGCTCCACCCATATACAAACGGGTTATTTCAATCGATACCTAATATTGAGGATGATTTGAAGGAGCTTAATACAATAAAGGGCTTGGTACCTGATCCGACTAATCTACCGACAGGATGTCCGTTCCACCCCAGATGTCCTAAAGCTATGGCCATTTGCTCTGAAAAAAAACCTCAAAAAATAGAGGTAGAGCCGAAGCATTTTGTCAGCTGCTTTTTATATAAACAAAATGGAGGGGTAAAATAATGGCAGAAAAATTACTTGAGGTAAAGAATTTAAAAAAATATTTTAAAACAAAAAAAGGATTACTGCATGCAGTCGACGATCTCAGCTTTTATATTAACAAGGGAGAAACACTCGGACTGGTAGGAGAATCCGGCTGCGGCAAATCCACCACAGGGAGAGTAATACTTCGATTACATGAGCCCACATCAGGCGAGATATTGTACAATGGTGAAGATATTGTTAAATTTTCGCCTTCGGAAATGAAAAATACAAGAAGAAAAATGCAGATAGTTTTTCAGGATCCGTACTCCTCTTTAAATCCGAGATTGTCAGTTTCCGAAATTATTGCCGAACCTTTGCAGGTTAACAGGCTGTATAAAACACAATCAGAATGTGAAAACAGGGTTAAAGAGGTTATGGATATTGTAGGGCTTGAGGAAAGATTGATAAGCTCCTATCCTCATGAGCTTGACGGAGGCAGACGCCAGCGAATCGGTATAGCAAGAGCAATTACAATGAATCCCGAATTCATTGTTCTGGATGAGCCTGTTTCTGCTTTGGATGTTTGTATTCAAGCTCAAATTCTGAATTTGATGAACAAGCTGCAGGAAAAATTCGGGCTGACATATCTTTTTATCTCTCACAATTTGAGTGTAGTAAAGCATGTCAGTGACAGGATAGCCGTTATGTACCTCGGGAAAATAGTAGAGCTTGCAGATTACAATACAATTTTTAAAAATCCGCTTCATCCTTATACAAAGGCATTGCTTTCGGCAATACCGATACCAAAGGTAAATATAAAGGTTGACAGAATTATATTGGAGGGGGATGTTCCAAGTCCTATAAATCCTGCTCCGGGCTGCCGCTTCTACGGCAGATGCAGCTACAGAAAAGAAATATGCAAAAATCAGATGACTGATTTAAGGGATGTAGGGAATGAACATTATGTGGCTTGTCATATCATATAATGTACGTTGCACTATAAATTAATCATTTAAAAAATAGGAGGCTTTTATGAAAAATCTACCAAAGGTAGCCAAAAGATTGATAAAATACGCAAAATTTGATACACAATCAGCTTATGAATCTGACAGCTACCCAAGTACTATGAAACAATTAATTTTAGCAAATGAATTAGCCCAGGAATTAAAGCAAATCGGACTTACAGATGTTTATGTAGACCAATATTGCTATGTTTTCGGGACATTACCGTCAAATATCGAAGGCAATATACCGAAAATAGGATTTTTGGCTCATATGGATACTACTCCGGAAATGACTGGTGAAAATGTAAATCCTCAGGTTGTAGAGAACTATGACGGCAATGATATAGTACTTAATAAGGAAAAAAACATAGTATTATCTCCAGAGCATTCGCCGGAATTGAAAAATTACATAGGCCAGACTTTAATAACTACAGATGGAAACACTTTGTTGGGAGTTGATGATAAGGCAGGTATAGCAGAAATAATAACTGCAATGGAATACCTCATTAGTCATCCGGAGATACCACATGGTACTGTAAAGGTTGCATTTACTCCTGATGAGGAGGTTGGTCGAGGAGTAATACATTTTGATATCAAAAGATTTGATGTTGATTATGCTTACACCTTGGACGGAGGTCCTATAGGAGAGCTTGTTTATGAAACCTTCAATGCAGCAATAGCAAAGGTAACAGTTAACGGCAAAAATGTACACCCGGGTCTTGCAAAAAATAAAATGGTCAACGCGATAGATATATTGGTAGAGCTAAACAAAATGCTTCCAGCCAATGAAAAGCCACAATACACCGAAAACAGCGAAGGTTATTTCCATGCGCTGATAATCAGCGGAGATGTGGATAAAAGCTGTCAATCCTTCTATATTCGTGATCATGATATAGAAAAGTTTGAATTCAGGAAAGAATTGATTAAAAAGGCAGTTAAATTCCTCAATGAAAAGTATGGAAGCAATACAGTAGAGATGACAATAGAAGATCAATACTACAATATGAAATATGTGCTGCAAAATGTAATGCAAATAGTTGATATTATGGAAGAGGCAGCAAAAGAAGCAGGAATTACACCTTTCTACAAGCCTATGAGAGGCGGAACAGACGGTGCCTGGTTGACAAATAAGGGTTTGCCAACACCAAACATATTTATCGGAGGACACAATTACCACGGCAGATATGAATATGTTCCCGTTCACTCCATGGAAAAGGCAGTAGAAGTAATAGTTAAAATAATAGAGCTATATGTAAAAAAATCCAACAAATAACCCCCGGACAGTGGGGACGTACCTAAACTGTCCCAATCTACAATGGGACAGTTTAGGTACGTCCCCACTGTCCTTAATAAAAATATTGAAATATTTAGAAACTCTTAGTATAATGTATTTATTAACAGCAAAAGATGTAAGGGGTGTTGCAATTGAATACATCATCGTGGATTGCTATATATTTGCCGATATTTATATTGCTTTTTGTTATTATACCAAAGCAGCAGCAAATGCAAAGATATGCAGTTATTAAAAATAAAAAGAGAAGGGGATTAAATATTATGACTAATGAGGTTATAAAAAAATATTTGGGAAAAATTTGCAAGATTTCTACCGGTTCCTACGGTACCACAATATCAGGCAAAATAGTTGATGTCAATGAAAACTGGATTGAGGTTGAGACCAAAAGCAGCAAGGAACTTATTAATGCTGATTTTATACAATCTATTAAAATAAAGCTTTGGCAATAATAAATGATGATATTATAAGGATGTTTATGTTTTATTCATGTCAAATGTACTATGAACTGACAGGTCTTAATGTGAATTCAGTTTTATAGAAGATACCCTATTTATTTTATGATATATTTAATATTAAATAATATTACTATACATAACTGATAAAGATATAAGTGATATAAGTAATAGATAATTTATAATAATAAGCGCACAGCATTGTTATTATGTGATAAAGGGCGGTGAAAATAAGTGATTGAAATACCGGAAGCTGCGGTTTTAGCAAATCAAATCAATAATATCGTATTTGGAAAGAAAATTAAAAATGTAGTTGCTGCTCAATCTCCTCACAAATTTGCATGGTTTTACGGTGATCCTGCAGATTATAATGTATTACTTTCAGGCAAAACTATTGGCAGGGCTGAAAGCTTCGGAGGCTATGTAGAAATTTCTGCGGAGGATGCGGTAATATTGTTCGGAGAAGGCGTTAATCTCAGATTTTATGGTACTGATGAAAAAAGACCACAGAAACACCAGTTGCTTATCGAATTTGAGGATTTAACAGCAATATCTGCTTCAATACAGATGTATGGAGGAATGTGGTGCTTTAAAAGAGGCTCGTTCGATAATCCTTATTACCTGAATGCAAAAGAAAAGGTTTCACCATTATCCGAAAGCTTTGACAGAGAATATTTCAACAATATAATTTCAGCAGCCGATACTTTGAGACTTAGCACAAAGGCCTTGTTGGCAACAGAGCAGAGAATACCGGGACTTGGGAACGGGGTTTTGCAGGATATACTATTTAATGCAAAAGTGCATCCCAAGAAAAAGATTACCTCCTTTACAGAGTCAGATAAGGAAGCATTATTCAATTCAATTAAGACTACCTTAAAAGAAATGCTGCTCAAGGGAGGCAGAGATACGGAAAAAGACTTATTTGGAAATCCGGGAGGCTATATAACAAAGTTAAGCAGAAACACAGTCGGCAGAAAATGTGATGAATGTACCGGAACGATAAAAAAAGTATCATATTTGGGCGGCAGTATATATTACTGTACCGAATGTCAGAAGTTATAAACAAATCGTAATAAATCTATCGTATCTTAATTTGAATTTTTCAATGCATTTTAAGCTTCTTTAATAAAGAATAATTAAATTAATCTTTGACATAATAAATTTGAGATTGAAAAAGGTAATCTTTAATTTAGATTAAAAGAGGTGATAAATGATGAAAAATAAGCCAAAGCCTGATGATAGGAGAGATAATGTGTCAAGAATACAAAATAATATTGACAACACTATAGCAAACTACAGGGAAACCGAAAATCTAATCAGCAGCCTTGATTATGGAAGACAAAAAAGTGAATTGCAGGAAAAAAATAAAAGAAGAGAGGAATCTCTCAAGAATATGAAAAAAGAAATCAAGGACGAAGCAATAGATAAGAAAAATAATTATAAATAATAAAAATACAATACTCGCGCCGGCGAGTATTGTATTTTTATTATTTCGATTTTTTGGCTTTTGGGTCGGTTATCATCTCATAACCACCCATACTTGATATGGTAATTAAAATTGCATTTATAATTGTTAAGATAATATCCTGTGCTTGATTACCCTGTCTTGCAAAAATAAAGGTCAGTATCAGCGCGATTATAAAGCTGTAAAGTCTTACAAATGAGTCCCCAAACTTATTTTTAACTATAGATTTAGTAAATTGTACAATTAACATTACCGCACCTGTCAGTCCGGCAAAGGTAGTTAAAATATCCATTGTCATAAATTCATTAAACAAAACTATCCCCCCTTTTCACATTGTAATAAATTATATGCACTATCAATATAATTATGTGTTTAATTTACATTATCAGTACACTCTGGTGAGTTATTCCATAGGGGATGGGTCAACAGAGTGTGCAAAATATCTTATTTTTTGTCATATTTTTTATTAAATTCGTAACTATGTCATTATATATTTCATATTATATAATTAAAGACTACTTGGTTAAAAATAAAGGGAGTATAATAATATGGATAATATAACATTACAACAAGCATGTGAAAATACGGTTGGATTTTTAGATCAACCAAATGGCAAGATTTTTCTTTCAATAGTTAAAACTTTTACTTCAGTAAGCCCGGCAACTAAATTTTGTTATAGATTAACTTTAAATGAAAATAATCCGGATTTAACATATTGGTTATTAGGAATATGTGAAAATATAGAAAGTGATGACATTTCCAGCGTTTCAGTATCTATAAATGGAATTCCAGTTACTCCAAGTTATGAAATAACAACAGTAAATGGAGTTTATGGTTTAAAATTCAATCATGGACTTGAAGATAAAGAAGATTTTATGGATGTATGTGTAACATTTAATACAGCTTTTGAAATTGGACCTAATTCTGTAGTTGCAGTAACTGAACAAGGTTGTCAAGATCCGGTATTTCGTAAAGAAGAAGATTTATGCGGACCATTCTGTGGAATAACTCCTCCTACATGTGATACAACAGTATTCCAAACAATCGATGTATGCGTTCCGGTAACAGTTACTGCCAGTGCTTATGTTGGACCAATTTCAGTAATTTGTTGTGGAAACGCTACTGTATCAGATGAACAATGTCCTGAAGAAGGAGAAACGGAAATCACGTTCTATGTTAGAAGAAGAGTATGTGCTATAATTCCTGTAGACATAGATGTAGATGCTGTTGATGGTCCGGCAACTGTTGATTTAATAGCTACAAGTGAAGAAGGGTGCCAAAATTGCCCGGGCAGCGACTCATAATTATAAAATTAATTGAGACATAAAATTATCTGATAAAGGAACTGTTTAAAACGGTTCCTTTATCGTTCTTATTTTCCCAAGTAACTAAGCTATTGTTTTTACATAATATATATTAAAAATATTTGTCAAAAGGAGTTAAATTATGTATAAATATAATGATGAAATAGAAGAATTTTGTGATCAGGATGGATGTGATGTTACAGTTTATCAAGATTTGAACGTTTGTGTTCCTATTACTGTAGAGCCATATGTAAATTTACATGAAGCAGAAGTCGAATGTATAGATGAACCATATATTGTAACTAATCCAAATTGGTCAAAATGCAAAAATGGAACATGCAGATTTAATTTAGCACAAAAATTATGTATCATGATACCAATTGAATTTAAAGCGAAAGCAAGTAGTGGACCAACTTCAGTAATATGTGGGGATATATCTGATGAAGGTTGCCCAAATGAATGTGATGATAATAATGAGCATGATTCAAATCATAAATCACCGTTTAATTTTTACATTAAGGGGAGGAGAGTAGAATAATTTTTATAAAAGATATTAGAAAATTAATAAAATATGGCGCATAATTTCGCCATATTTTTATGAAAAAAATATATAAATTCAATTTATCTATGATTTGTCTTTTATAATTAAATTTTCTATATCTGATAATTTTAATTCTATTTCTACAAGACGGTTAACTATTTCTTTTAGTATAGTTTCACTTTTCTCATTATATGCTGTATTATTTGACTGATTAAAATAAATTGATTTCTTAAAGGTCTGAATGTTGGGATCCTGCATTTGTTGCTCTAATTTTCTCATTTCCTCAATAATATTATATTCTTGAACAGGTTTTGAATCATTTTCTTCAAAAGATTTTTCATTATCAATTATACCCATATTTCAACTCCTATACACTAATAATTCTATTATACTATTTATATTCACCAATTCTCTTAATTGTTCCAATTGAAAAGACAGTGGGGACGAAGACAGTGGGGACGTACCTAAACTGTACCATTTTTAGATTATTGAGGATTTAGTTCTTTGCATTATATGGAAAATATGGTATAATTAAAACAAAAAGTAGGTGAACCTAATGGCAAGATTAGCTCGTATATTAAGTGAGACCGGAATATATCATATTATATTTAGAGGAGTAAATCGGTACAACATCTTTGAAGAGGAAAAGGATTACAAGAAGATACTGGAGATTATCTTTGATTTGAAAGAAAACATGAAATTTGAAATTTATGCTTACTGTTTAATGACTAATCATGTGCATTTGATTATTAAGGAGAAAACACCTGGGGAAATTTCTGTTATAATGAAAAGGATGCTTACAAGATATGCCGGATGGTTTAATAAAAAATATGACAGAAGCGGAATATTAATTGCAAACAGATTTAAAAGTGAACCTGTCGAAACAGATGATTATTTGATAACTTTATCAAGATACATCCACCAAAATCCTGTTAAAGGTGGCTTATCACCAAGCGTAGATAAATATAATTGGAGTAGTTTTAAAGAATATTCGGGAAATAGTTATATAGTTGATACAAATTTTATATTATCAATAGTGGATTATGAAAGTTACAAAAAATATAATTTTGAGTTAGATGACGAAGAATATGAAATAAATTCTAACGCAGATAAAATTACTGATGAAAATGTAAAAATGAAAATAAAGGAATTATTGTGCGGAAAGGATCCATTTATACTTGGAGAACTTCCAAAAGAAGAACGAAATAAGATAATTATTCAATTAAAAAATATAGAGAAATTCTCAATAAGGCAGATAGAGAGGGCTACAGGAATATCTAAAGGGGTAATTGAAAGATGCAAATAATGAAAAAGCTTATTATTAAAATCCGGGTGTTCAGGATAATCCGGAACACCCCACGATTTGTCAACTTTGGTAGGATTGCTGCAGTATTTTATCAATTTAGGACAATTTAGGACCGTCCCCATTGTCTATTTTTAGGTTTTTCATTGATAAATCCAGTATTGGTGATGAGTGTGTCAAGGCTCCGCAGGAAACAAAATCAACACCTATTTTTGCTATTTCAGCGAGTCTTTCTTCTGTGACATTGCCTGAGCATTCGGTTTGTGCTTTTTTTCCGACAAGCTTTACCGCTTTAATCATGGTGTCAGTGTCCATATTATCAAGCATGATTATATCTGCGCCAGATTCCAAAGCTTCCCTTAGCATATCAAGATTTTCAACCTCAACCTCAATTTTCCTCACAAAAGGCGCATATTCTCTTGCCAAAGCTATTGCTTCCTTTACACCTCCGGCAGCAGCAATATGGTTATCCTTTAGCATAATACCGTCAGACAGATTGTATCTGTGATTGAAGCCTCCGCCTACCTTAACGGCATATTTTTCAAATATTCTCATATTTGGCGTGGTTTTGCGGGTATCAACAAGCTTTGTTTTGGTACCTTTTAAAATATCAGAAAGTCTTTTGGTATGAGTTGCTATACCGCTCATTCGCTGAAGAAAATTAAGTGCAGTTCTTTCGCCTGACAGCAGTGCACTGATGTCTGCAGTGACTACGGCAATTAAATCTCCCCTTTTTATTTCATCGCCGTCACATAAATAGGTTATTGTTTCTGCCTTGTAGTCTAATATTTCAAATACTCTTTTAAAAACATCAAGCCCTGCGATTACTCCGTCCTGCTTGCACAGGAGCTGAACACTGCCCTTGCACTTATTTCGAATAATTGCATTTGTGGTAATATCCTCACTTGTTATATCCTCTTGTAATGCTTGCTTAATCAATTCATCAGCATTTAGCACCATGGTTATATTATCGAACAATTGAATTTCTCCCTTCGATTTTTTTATTGTTTTCAATCTTTTTATTATTTTTATTATTTTCATTATTTTCATTACTATTGTTACTTTCGTTATTTTTGTTTTTTTCAATTTCTTCCATTACAATTTTCTTATAGTCATCCTCAAGTTTTTTTAAATTCTCATAAGCTTGTAAATTAACATTGACATCAGTTTTATTCAGAGGTTCATAATGCGATACAATATCTGCTGTAGCTCGTTTTGCGAATACAAGGCTTTCAAGCAGTGAATTACTTGCAAGTCTGTTATCTCCGTGGACTCTGTTGCAGCTTGTTTCTCCTACTGCATAAAGGTGGTTCATAGAGGTTTTGCTTTCTAAATCTACCTTGATTCCACCCATTAAATAGTGTTGTGCAGGGGTAACCGGAATGCATTCCTTTGTTACATCATATCCACGTTCAAGACAGTAATGATAAATATTAGGAAATCTCTTTTTAATTTTTTCTTCTCCCATATTCTTCATTGACAGCCACACATATTCTGTTTTATCTGATTTCATCTGCTTTCTTATAGCTTCTGTAACTGCATCCCTCGGCAGCAGTTCATCAACAAAACGTTCCATATTTTTGTTGTATAAAACTGCCCCTTCTCCGCGTACTGATTCCGATATAAGGAATTTTCTGCCTGGCTCCTTTGAATAAAAGGCAGTCGGATGGAATTGAATATAGCTTATATTTTCCAAATCAATATTGTTCTTGATTGCAACGGCGATAGCATCTCCGGTCAAATGTCTGAAATTTGTGGAATGCTCATACAGACCGCCTAATCCACCGGTTGCTAAAATTACATAATCCGCCTCTATAGTACCTATTCGCCCTTCTTTATCAGAAACTACGATTCCGGTGCAGGTATTGTCGCGACTTATGATATCAAGCATTGTCATATGTTCGATTATTGTAATGCTTTTTCTTTTTCTTATCTGCTTCAGCAGCTTTCCTGATATTTCTTTGCCGGTTATATCCTTATGATACAGAATTCTTGGCTTTGAATGAGCACCCTCTCTTGTAAAGGCGAGCTCTCCGTTTTTTCTGTCAAATTTGACGCCATAACCTATTAGGCTTTTAATAATTTCGGGAGAAGTTCTTATCATAGTATCGACTGATAATATGTCATTTTTAAAATGCCCAGCTTTCATTGTGTCCTCAAAAAAACTGTCATAATCATTATCACCGTTTAGGACACATATTCCTCCTTGGGCTAAAAATGAGTCGCTTTCCTCAGCGGAAGTTTTAGTTATCATAAGTATTTTTTTATCCTTGGGGAAGCTTAGAGCACAATATAAGCCTGCGGCTCCTGTTCCGACTATTATGATATCTGATTTAATGTGCATTTTTTTCCCTTCTATCTTGCAAGCTCCATCATTTTATCAAGAGGCGTAACTGCTCTTAATATACAAGCTTCATCTAAATCAATTTGATTTTCAAAGTTTTCTAAAATCTCTGCAACTTTTTCAACAGTGTTTTTTTTCATATTTTTGCAAATTTGCTTTGTACTGTCATCACAGGCAGTAAAGAATTTTTTGTCAGGATTGTTAGCTTTTAATTCATCAAACACACCTATTTCAGTACAAATTATAAATTCTTCAGCATTGATTTTGGAAGACTGCTCTATTATTCCTGAGGTGCTGCCTATATAGTCGGCCATATCAAGAACCTCCAGCCTGCATTCAGGATGAGCAAGTACTATTGCATTAGGATGAGCTGCTTTTGCTATTTCAACATCTTCCTTTGTTATTTCATCATGAACATAGCAATAGCCATTGTTGAATATAAAATTCTTTTCAGGCAGCTTTTGTGCAATGTATCTGCCGAGATTTTCATCAGGTACAAAATAAATATTTTTTTGAGGTAATGATTTTACAATTTTAAGAGCATTTGAGGAAGTAACACATACGTCCACATGAGATTTAAGCTCAGCAGTGGAATTAATGTAGCACACAACAGCCAAATCATCATATTTTTTTCTGATTGATTCTATATTTTCGACAGAAGCCATGTAAGCCATAGGGCACTTTGCATTCTCATCGGGAATAATTACTGTCTTGTCAGGGTTAAGCAGCTTGACACTTTCACCCATGAAGGTTACTCCGCAGAGCATTATATTTTTTTGCGGAAGCTCAGAAGCTGTTTTAGCCAGAAAATATGAATCGCCTACATAGTCAGCCACTGCTTTAATATCAGCATTTACATAGTAATGTGCTAATATAGCAACATCCTTTTGCTTTTTTAACTCTATAATTTTATTTATTAGCTTTTCGATTTTTTTGTCCTCCTATTTATCAATATAAATATCAATAGAAGTATAGCATATGTCAAGACATGTGACAAGACTTTTGTTTTGAATCCGATATATCATGGAGGACTTGAAATTGGATAATAGAGACGGATATTGAGCAAAATAATTGTGTTTAAATTAAATGATAGTCTAATTCTCTATACAGTTTTCATGAAAAATGAGACAATTTAAGTACGTCCCCAGTGTCCCTAAATTTTTTATTGAAAATTTTTATAATATAATGTAAAATATTCGAAAAACTATAAATAATACGATTTTTTCTCAGATAATCGAAAAATTCAATGAAAGGGATATTGAATGAATGACAAATAAAATCAAACTATATGGATTCAACAATTTAACAAAGACATTAAGCTTTAATATATATGATGTTTGTTATGCTAAGGGTGAAAGAGATCAAAATGAATATGTAGCTTATATTGATGAATGGTTTAACTCTGAAAGATTAACTAAAATATTAACCGATGTAACAAAAATCATAGGAGCTCACGTTTTGAATATTTCAAAGCAGGATTATGATCCTCAGGGAGCCAGTGTTACTATGCTTATAGCGGAGGAGCCTGTTGATAAGAATTCACTTGACCCTTCCTGCAATTTGGGGCTATGTGAGGGTAGAAACACTGTAGTTGCTCATCTTGATAAGAGCCATGTAACGGTGCACACCTATCCGGAATATCACCCTGATCAGTCAATTTCAAGCTTTAGGGTTGATATTGATGTATCTACCTGCGGCAAGATTTCTCCTCTTAATGCTCTCGATTATCTTATAGGAAGCTTTGATTCGGACATTATAACAATAGATTACAGAGTCAGAGGCTTCACAAGGGAAGAGGACGGAAGAAAAATATATATTGACCATAAAATAAAATCAATACAGGATTATATTGATGAGAAGACTCTTGAGCAGTATGATGCTTGTGATATAAATATATATCAGTCAAATATCTTTCACACTAAAATGATGATTAAGGAGCTGAATCTCCAGGATTATATATTCAACAAGGATGTCAGAGAATATACTCCCAGAGAAAGGCTTGAAATCTCAAGCAGCCTGAGAAGGGAAATGATTGAAATTTTCAGCGGAACGAATATTTATGACAAAAAAGAAACAAAAAATGATACTTTAGACAAAAAGTAAAAATAAGGAGGACGAAAATGGAGCTTTGGTTTTCGGAATTTCACAGTAAGGGCGTCAAGCTTTCAATTCGTATAGATAAACAGCTTTACTCGGGTAAAAGTGATTTTCAAAGGATTGATGTTTATGATTCAGAGGAGCTGGGCAAATTTTTTACACTAGACGGCTATATTATGATTACGGAAAAGGATGAATTCATTTATCATGATATGATTGTTCATGTGCCGATGGCAACTAATCCAAATATAGAAAATGTACTTGTAATCGGAGCAGGTGACGGAGGTACGGTAAGAGAGCTTGTGAGATACAAATCAATCAAAAAAATTGATATGGTTGAAATAGATAGGATGGTCGTTGATGTATGCAGGGAATATTTTCCCGATTCGACATGCGGTCTTGATGATCCGAGGGTGAATCTTCTGTTTGAGGATGGCTTGAAATTCATAAGTGATAAGGTGAATGAATATGATTTAATCATTGTGGACAGCACCGACCCGATAGGACCCGGTGAAGGATTATTCACAAGTGAGTTTTACGGCAATTGCTTCAAATCCCTCAAGAGAGACGGAATCCTCGTAAATCAGCATGAAAGTCCGTTTTATGATGAATACTCCAGACTTATGCAAAGAGCGCACAAAAGAATACGAGAGTTTTTCCCTATTTCAAAGGTTTATCAGGTTCATATTCCCACATATGCTTCGGGACATTGGCTTTTTGGCTTTGCCTCAAAAACCTACGATCCGGTTAAGGATTTAGATGCGGATAAATGGAATGCATTGGGACTTGCTACAAGGTATTACAATACAGATATACACAAGGGAGCCTTTGCTATTCCTAATTATGTTAAGGAGCTTTTGGATACGGAAGACTGTCATTTTTAATAAGATTTATATAGAAAAAGCTCAGGCGATGAAAAATCATACTGAGCTTTTATATTCATATTATATAATATGACCTAAGACGGTTTTATTTTATTGTTTTCCCAATAACAGTATATTGATTTTTTCCAGCATTTCTTGGGAAGTCAATATAATTAGCTTATCTCTGCTTTTAAGCTCTGTATTGCCCTGTGGAATTAATGTTTCTTCCATTCTGATTATGCAGCCGATGGTACTATCCTTTGGAAAGCCTATTTCCCAAAGCTTTTTATTTACTGCCGGTGATTTTTCGTCAAGCTCAATTTCAATAATCAAAACCCTTCCGTTTTCTATCGGCAGGTAGCCTTGAAGGTTTTCTGTTATGGAATTTTGCTGAACAAGCTCAGTTAAAATATGAGTTGTACTGATACATTTATCAACTCCAAGCTCCTTAAACAGCTTAATATTTTTGGGATTGTTTACAACTGCTACGGTAGTTTTTATTTTAAATTGCTTTTTAGCAATTTGGCATATAATCAAATTTGATGCATCTTCATTGCACATAGCAATTATAATGTCCATCTTTGCCGCATTAGCTTTTTCAACTATACAGGTATTAGTACCATCGCCATTGATACAAATTATTTCGTATGTGTCGGAAATCTGCCTGCATAAATTATAATCATCACTAATTACAGTTACATCATGCCCGTTAGCTGTTAATGATTTTACTAAGAAATTTATATTAAAATTATTAACTACCAATAAAATTTTCATATTTTCATATTCTCCTTGGCTAAAACAATTTTACAACATTCATTTGCAGATAGCATTGCCGGACATATAGATATGATATCCATATTTTTAAATGAATTATATTTTGATATATCATATATTCTTATTATGACGGTTTGTATATGATAAATCTGTTTTGCAATTTGTGCTATCATAATATTTATATTGTCATCATTTGTTGAAGCAATCAATATGTCCGCATCTTTTGCTCCTGCTAAAGCTAATATGTCATAATCGGCTCCGTCGCCTATGACAGACAGTAGATTTAATGATAGAGGAAGCTTCGTAAAAGCATTTTCATCTATATCTATCACAGAAATACTCTTGTTTAGCTCGGTTAAGGTTTCAACAATACCGGCACCAAATCTCCCGCATCCGACAATAATTATATGTTCTTTTTTATTTTTTTTAAAAAAATTCATAGTGCTCACCTCTATACAATTATATCTAAATTTGCATAAAGACAGTATTAATATATTATTTTTTACATAAAAGTTATATAAAGAAAAAGCATTCGTTTGAATGCTTTGGACCTTATCAGCAATATTTTCATTCATCGTTAAATCTGTAGCCAATACCAACTTCGGTTATAATATATCTTGGATTAGCAGGATTTTTTTCAAGCTTTCGCCTTATATTAGCCATAAAGACTCTGAGTGATTGCATATCACTTTCAATATAAGAGCCCCAAACCTCCTTTAATATATAATTGTGGGTGAGAACCTTACCTGAATTTCTGACTAATAAGGTCAACACATTGTATTCCATTGGGGTCAGATGTATATCCTTACCTTCAAGCACTACCTTATGTTTT
>DAIUCB010000014.1:0-19427 GCA_036846385.1 Bacillota bacterium
TATTGTTAAGGGAAATGTTACGAATTCAATGGGCTATGGTGTGCATTCCATAGACGGAAGCATAACAGTTGAGAAGAATGTCAGCGGCAGTCATGTGGGAGCTATGTCTGAAGGCAATGAAGCAGAGATAATAATTAAGGGAGATTTGTCAAGCTATAATAACGGTGCTGTCATTATATCAGGCAAAGGCAGCATAACTGTAAACGGCGAAATCAAAACCTCCGCAAATTATGTTATTATAAATTCGAAGAATTTATTGAAAACAGACGGAGTATTAGACTCTGAGAAGTTTGGTTATTTAAAGTATACCGATATAAGCGGAAGCGTAACCGGCAATGTATGGGTTAAAACTGCTTTAGCCGATATGGCATGTCAGATAGGTAGTATATATTATGACAGCTTAGGTAAAGCTCTTGCAGAGGTCAAAACAGGAGAAACAATAAAGCTGTTAAAGGATATAAGCTATGAAAAATCAGTGGATTATGACGGTGCTGTTTCAATCAAAGGTAAGATTATAGCACTTGACCTCGACGGACACAATCTCACCGTCAGCAACCCCACATATAGCGGAATTAATTTATCAAATAATGCTGAATTAAATGTGATTGGCGGCGGAAAGCTAAATGTTAACTCTAGGTTTGCAGCTCTTAATATAGCTTATTCCAAGTTTACATCAGACAGTATGGTGGAGGTTATGCTTGAAAGTCAGTTGAATTCAGGGATAAGTGCGGAAAGCTCATCTGATGTAAATATTTCAAAAGGAACCATAAAAGGCGGTATTTATGCGTATTCAAACAATAACATCAATGTTTCGGGACCTGTTACAATAAACAGAACCGGTGAAAGTCATGGGATTATGCTTAGCGGTGTGGGAAATACGGTTATTGTGAGAAGTGTGGAAGTATTATCGGGAAGCGGTTCCGGAATATATATGTATGAAGGAGGTTCAGTAATGGTAGGAACCGCTGACAATCCGGGTTATGTGGTCGGTAAGGGTGATGGCATAACAACACGTCAGGGAAGTAAAAGAGCATATGTCACGGTTTATGGAAATGTTGAAGGCGGAGGTCACGGCATATATGCGGCAGATGATGCAGAAATAAAAGTTTTCGGCAATGTTGATTCAACCTCTTCAAACAGAGGTATTTATTGCGTTAAGAGTTTTGCCGGAATTACCTCAAGCCAAAGCAATCTGATAGAGATACATGGAAGTGCTTCAGGAGTAAATGGAATATATTCAGGAGGAGCATTCGGAAATATAAAGGTCAGCGGCAACGTAAATGCAACCGGTACTGATGAATCCGAAAATTGTGGAATATATGCATCCTACGGTTCGGTAGATGTTACCGGAAATGTGTATGCACCAAATTGTATCGGAGCCAATGCCAGTGATAACGGTCAAATAACAATTGATGGCTCTCTGACCGGAAAAAAATTTGCTTGGTTATATTATGAGCTTAAAACGGCAGATGATAAAACACTTCCATCCACCAAGGAAGGCTATGACACTTATAGCAACAACACCGCTTTCATTTGGATTAAAAACAGTGCACCACCTATTGCAACCTATGTACTGACAGTTGAAAACGGATTTGGAAGCGGCAGCTACATTGCAGGTATAGATGTTAATATTTCTGCAGCTGCAGCACCTGACGGTCAAGAGTTTAGTCACTGGACCACAGAGAACGGAGGTATATTCCAAAATTTGGACAGTGCCTCAACAATCTTTACAATGCCCGGCAATTCAGTTACCATTAAAGCAAATTACAAAGCTATAGTAATACCTTCCTTAAAATATTCAATTACTGCCTCAGCAGGTACCGGCGGAAGTATCTTTCCATACGGGAGCATAAATGTTGAAGAAAATGGCAGTCAGACATTTGTAATTATTCCAAACAATAATTATACAATATCATCAGTCCTTGTCGATGGGGTTGAAAAAGGAGCGATATCGGAATACACCTTTAGCAATGTGACAACATGTCATGCAATCAGCGCAGCATTCGCCGCTACAACAAGCAGCGGAATTAAAACTAAAACTAAAAGTTACAGCGTCGCTTCTCCGGTTATAACGATAAAGCCTGATAAGAAGCCCAATCAGCCACTTGTAGCTGCAACTGTTATTAGCCCTGTGACAGATAGTAAAGGCGATTTAATCGTTACAGTTACGGATAATATAATCACTGAAATAATAAGTAAAGCAAATTCTGAAGCGGAAAAACAAAAAAGAACAGAAAAAGGTATCGGAGTTTGTATAGAAACAAAAACACCGCTTGATATGAAGGCTTTAAGATTTGTTTTAACGCAACCTGTCTTGAAGCAGCTTACAGATTCAAAGGTTCAGCAATTTGAAATTGATTGCGGAATGCTTAGCTTAAGCTTTAATTTGGAAGCACTTAATGAAATACGCAGACAGAGCGACAGTGATGTGATTATAAGAATTAATAAAAACAATGAGCTTGAGAAATCAGATAGAGAGTATATAGAAGTAAAATCCCTATTTGATATTGAGCTTACTCATATTAAAAACGGAGAAACACAAAGCATTACCGACTTGAACAAAGGAAAATTAAAACTTACCATACCTTATACATTATCCCGATATGATGCAGTCGGATATTTATTTGGTATAGCTATTGACAGAAAGAGTGGTGTAACCAGAGTATTCGGGTCAAACTATGATGTAAACAGCAAAAGTGTTATTATTGATAATGACATAATCTCAACCTACGGCGTAGGATACATTCAGCCTTCTGCAAGATTTACAGATATAACAGATCATTGGGCAAAGGAAAGCATTGATTATATAGTGGGCAGAGAGCTGTTTAAAGGTACCTCCGATACCTGCTTCTCACCTGATATGATAATCAACCGAGGTATGCTTGTAACCGTTTTAGGCAGATTGACAGAAGCAGATGTCAGTACCTTCAAAAACAGCAGCTTTGATGATGTAGCAAATGATATGTATTATATGCCTTACATTGAATGGGCATACAATAATGGAATAATTAAAGGGGTTGATGGTAATAGCTTTGAACCCGACAGAGGTATGACACGTGAGGAAGTAGCATTAGTACTCCTAAATTATGCAAAAGCTACAGGCTATAGCTTGCCGTCATTAAATAATATTCTTGAGTTTGATGATAATGACGAAATAAGCGATTATGCAAAGGATGCCGTAGCGGCTGTCCAACAGGCGGGAATTATTATAGGAGATCAGAATAACAGATTTAATCCAAAGAATGCTGTTACCCGGGCAGAAGCAGCTGCCATTTTGTACAGATTCATTGTGACGGTGTTGTGACAGTACGGTGATAGTGTGATAGTAGGGACGGTTCTTAACTGTCCCTACTGTACTGCTTGAAGGACTGACACCGATGGATCATTACGGCACCGGATGACCGGTGTAATATTATTTCTTTATACCATATTCTTTGATTTTATTGAATAATTGTCTGGAACTGATATCTAGCTGTCTTGCTGCTTCAGCTACATTCCCGCCGGTTTGTTCTAACACCCATTGTATGTATCTAGATTCTGTTTCGCTTTTAAAATCTTTAAAAGTAATTATTTCATTGAATTTATTATTTGTTTTTTCATTGGGAAGTTCTTCCGCTTTCTTTTTTATGTTGTATAAAATAGGTATTCCATCTTTTGTAATTGTTCCATCAGTTGATAATACAACCATTCTGTCAATTATACTTTTAAGTTCCCTTATATTGCCTGGGTAATCATATGTGTATAGGAAATCTTTAGGTTCTGAATCCATATTGGTAATTTTAATGTCATTTTCCTCTTGAGATTTTTCCAAAAAATAATTTATGAGGTTTTCCAAATCTTCTTTTCTTTCTTTAAGGGACGGTACATGGATTACTATTGAACTTATTCTATAGAAAAAGTCTTCTCTAAAATTTTTGTTAATAATTTCAAGTACCAAATCTTTATTTGTTGCTGATATTAATCTAAAATCTATTAATTTTTCAATGTTGCTCCCTAGTCTTTCGACTTTTTTAGTTTCAAGAACCCTTAGCAATTTTACCTGAGTTGTTAAATTAATATCTCCGACTTCATCTAAGAATAATGTTCCATTGTTTGCAAATTCAAATCTTCCTTCCTTGGATTTTGACGCACCTGTAAATGCTCCTTGTTCATGCCCAAATAGCTCTGATTCTAAAAGTGTCTCTGTAAATGCACTGCAATTTACAGCCACAAAGTTATTGTTGCTTCTTTGGCTGCATAAATGTATATATTTAGCAGCAACTTCTTTTCCTGTTCCAGATTCTCCTGTCAATAGAATATTAGCTTTAGAATTAGCAACTTTTTCACAATGCAGCAACATTTTATTATAACTTTCATTTTTACTGTTTAGTGAATAATCATTTAATAAATTTTCTTTTAGTTTAATTTTGTTTTTCTTTTCAGATAATATATTTAAAATTTTATATGGGAGAGAAGTTATTTCTCCCTTTAAATCTATATATTCTTTTGCACCGCTTTGTATTGAATAGCTGCCATCACTGTATGACGGCTTTGATGCAACGATTATTAATTCTGTTTTAGAAAAGAAATCTAAAAAGTTTTTTATGGTGTAATTTTTATTAAATAAATTATAATCAGTTACAACAAAGTCAAAATCGTCATCATATAAAATATTCATTGCTTTTTCAAGATTTTGAATTGCAGCAATATTTTTTGTTATTCTTGAAATTACAGTTGTAACGGCATCTATATAATCTTTTTCACCGTTTATTATCATTATTTTAATATCATCTATAATAATCACTCCAGATCTTTTTCTTTTCATTTGTATATTTTTAATATAATATAACGAAAATAGTTGCGCAGTCAAGAATAAAATTTCGTTATATATTAGGCTCTATTTATATTTACATCTAGATAAGTATGATATATGAATTTTTTTATATTGAAATACTAATATAATAAATAAATTATATAAAAACAAACAATTGGCATGTAAATTGCTAAACAAATTATATATAAAACATTTATTAATGAAAGGAGACAGCATTTTGGGTAAAGTCATAATTACAAATAACAGTAAGGTGTATGAAAAATATAAAGATAAATTTGAGATAGTGTTTTTAGAGGAAGGAAGTTATACAGATGTCTTAAGCAAAACAAGGGATAATGTCCATATGGGATACAAGTTAATTACACATCCAATGGCTGGAAGCTTAAAACCCAATCAAACACCATATAAGACTGTAATTGTGGGAAAGAACACAGGAAAGACGGATTATGAAAGTATAGTCTTAATAGAAAACAGTTTAGAAGCAGCACATAAATTTCTTAAGTTTAAATCAACTCCTAATTGGAATGACAAAATATTAAATGATTTTAAAACAGTTGATTTATCTTTAATTGAGAATGTTGTAAAAAACCCGATGTTTAGTGGCTTTTAATAATATTTATAGTTTACAATCCTATATATTTTAACATTTTAAGGAGAATTTTGATTGAATGTATATTAGGATTCAAATAGAAAAGGAGGTAACAATTTTGAGATTAGAATTAGGTAAGATTAATATTAATGATGTTCAATTTGGCACAAAAACAGAAGTCGTAAAAGGAACGCTTTATGTAAATAAAGATGAAATAATAAAACTTGTACTTGAAGATGAAAGAATTATTAAAGCTAATGTTGAATTAGCAAGGCCGGGAGAGTCTATAAGAATAGCACCTGTAAAAGATGTTATAGAGCCAAGAGTTAAAGTATCTGGAGGCAGTCAAATATTCCCAGGAACAGTAAACAAAGTTAAAGAAGTTGGCAGCGGTCGTACTCATGCATTAGTAGGTGCTACAGTCATAACTTGTGGCAGAATAGTAGGCTTTCAAGAAGGTCTTATAGATATGTCAGGACCAGCAGCGAAATATACACCATTTTCAGAAACAAACAATGTGTGTGTAGTAATTGAACCGGCAGAAGGTTTAGAAACTCATGATTATGAAGCAGCTGGAAGGATGGCGGGGTTAAAAGTTGCAACTTATATAGGTGAAGCAGGAAGAAATGTAGTGCCTGATGAAGTTGTTGTATATGAAACAAAACCGATTCAAGAACAAATAAAACAATATCCGGATTTACCCAAAATAGGTTATATTCATATGCTTCAATCACAAGGACTCTTGCATGACACATATTATTATGGAGTTGATGCTAAAGTTATGGTTCCAACATTTATGTATCCAACTGAAATTATGGATGGAGCGATAATTAGTGGTAACTGTGTCGCACCATGTGATAAAGTAACAACTTTCCACCATTTAAACAATCCGGTAATTGAAGATTTATACAAGAGACATGGTGCTGATTTAAACTTTATAGGTGTTATATTGACAAATGAAAATGTATTTCTTGCAGACAAAGAAAGATCTTCAGACATGGTTGCTAAATTGTGTGAATTTTTAGGCCTTGATGGAGTTTTAATTACAGAAGAAGGTTACGGTAATCCAGATACAGATCTTATGATGAACTGCAAGAAAGTCAGCCAAAAAGGTGTTAAAGTAGTATTAATTACTGATGAATTCCCTGGAAGAGACGGTAAATCTCAATCATTGGCAGATGCTGTAGAAGAAGGAGATGCACTGGTATCATGTGGAAATGGAAATGTAATTATTGATTTTCCACCAATGGATAAAGTAATCGGTACCATTGATTTCATTGAAACAATGATAGGCGGATATGAAGGAAGTTTAAAACCGGATGGAAGCATCGAAGCAGAGCTTCAAATAATTATAGCATCAACAATAGCAAATGGTTACAACATGCTTGCTGCTAAAGGATATTAAAAGGAGGGAATACTTATGGATAAAATTAGAGTCGTTCATTATATAAATCAATTTTTCGCCAATATAGGCGGGGAAGAGAAAGCTGACATAGAACCTGAAGTGAGAGAAGGAATAGTAGGACCCGGTCTTGCTCTTAAAGCAGGACTTGGAGAAGATTATGAAGTAGTTGCAACTGTAATATGCGGTGACACATACTTCGGAGGACATATAGAGGAAGCTAAAGAAAGAATATTAAACATGATTAAACCATATAAACCGGATTTATTTGTAGCCGGACCGGCGTTTAATGCAGGAAGATATGGTGTTGCATGCGGTTCTATAGCTAAAGCTGTAGAAAAAGAACTTAATATACCTGTAATAACAGGCATGTATCCGGAAAACCCTGGTGTTGATATGTTCAGAAAAGATTTGCATATCATAGAGACGGCCATTTCAGCAGCAGATATGAGAAAAGCGATGCCTAAAATTTGTAAGCTTGCAAAAAAGATGGTGAATAAAGAAGAAATATTGTCACCTGCTGAAGAAGATTACATTGAAAGAGGTATTCGTGTAAATTATTTTAATGAAAGAAGAGGCTCTGAAAGAGCTATAGATGTATTGTTGGATAAAATTGCAGGAAGACCATATCAAACAGAATATCCTATGCCTGTGTTTGACAGAGTAGCACCAAATTCGGCAGTTAAAGATATGAGTAATATTAAGCTTGCAGTTGTAACTTCAGGCGGTATCGTTCCTCAGGGAAATCCTGACAGAATTGAATCTTCAAGTGCTACAAAATATGGCATATATGATATAACAGGAATAGACAGCTTGACAAAAGATAAATTTATGACTGTTCACGGTGGATATGACAGAGCATTTGTGACAGAAAATCCAAACCTGGTTGTACCGTTAGACGTACTTCGCGAAATGGAGAGAGAAGGAGTCATTGGAGAATTGTGTAATTATTTCATAGCTACAACCGGAACCGGAACGTCTGTAGGAAATGCTAAAGGATTTGGAGAAAATTTCAGTAAAAAACTTGTGGAGGATGGAGTGGGGGCAGTTATACTCACATCAACCTGAGGCACCTGTACTCGTTGCGGTGCAACGATGGTAAAAGAAATTGAAAGAGCAGGAATTCCGGTAGTACACATGTGTACAGTAGTTCCTATATCATTGACTATAGGTGCTAACAGAATAATACCGGCAGTCGGTATACCATATCCATTAGGAGATCCAAATCTGGGAGAAGAAAAAAGCAAAAAAATAAGAAGGCAGCTTGTTGAAAGGGCATTGAAGGCATTGCAGACTGAAGTAGATGGTCAGACAGTATTTGAGAATTAAAGTGGGACAGTGGGGACGGTCCTTAAGTGTCCCACTTTAAATCGCACATTTTTATTCTTATGAATATCTATAATGGGTACCTACAGAATAGGTGAAAAAGTCTTCTCAAATGCCAATTGATGTAAGAATAGAAGCCAGTTTAAATGAAATAAAACTTTGTTAATCTAATTAGGGGTGCGACGCACCCCTGATTTATCTCATTATAAAATTGATGCAGCAACTGGTATTCCGCTGCAAGGTCCGCTATTTGTGCAAGAACCTATTCTGTGACCTTGTTCAAATATTTGGCAAACAGTGGTGTTGTTTTCCTCATAAGGGTTAACTGCCAATACTAACAGGTTTTCATGTTTCCATAATTTATCAACTATCTTATAATCGATAAATAACATGCAATCATTACCGTTTGTTCCTACTCTTACATTCTCAACTACGATAACCTTGCATGAGCCATCTATTTTAGTAAGCTCATTTCTGAACTGATTTAATCCTGTTGAATTATTTGGATAGAATGTTCCACTTGGGAATTTTGCAAATTCATACCACATACAAGTTATCGTATCTTTTGGTGTTACAACAACCACCGTTGATCCGAATCTTAATACTACTTCGAATTCAACATTATTTATAATACGGTCGCAGCCGGTAGTTGGGCTTAAATTCTCGTCTGCACAAAGTAATCTATAGCTTTGAACCGTTGGTGGTCCATCCGGTAAAAATCCCCCACGGCATCCTGCTATTCCATCGGTGTTACATGGAATGCAATAAGCCAGTGTTGTTTCTTTAACGCAAATATCGCGAACATCCTTTGTACAAATATCATGCACTATACTTAAAATTTGTTCCTGTTGATATCCAAAGGCTTCTGTTTTTTTCGTATCTTTAAAAATTTCGTTGTACTCACTTTTATTATCTGTTAAATTTGTTTCTGTCATAATATCCACTCCTTCAATTTCTTCAATTTCTTCAATTTCTTCAATCTTTTCAATTTCTTCAGTTTTTTCAATTTCTTTCATTTTTTGAACATCTTCTTTATATTGAACTTCTTGAAATTTTTCTTCAACTATTTCTGTTTTTTCTTCTTCTGTATTTTCATATACAGATAAATCATTGAGCTTAAAGTTTTCTGATAATATTTGTGATTTATCACCTTCCGGTGCAGTTTGTGGAGTATCTTGATTGCTATTATGTGCTCTGTATTTCACTTTAGTTTTTACCGGGACTTTTTTAATATCATTTTTATCATTATCTTTTTCTTCATACATAAATGCTTTACCTAATATATAATAAAGTTTTTTTTGTTCTTTCAATATCTTCATCCCCTTTTACATATTTTATGGCTTATCCTTAAAATTGTTACATAATTTATCATATTTTGCAGAAAAATATTTTGGGGACGGTCCTTAAATGTCCCACTTGAAATCGTTCATTTTTAAGGACAGTGGGGACGGTCTTTGGTGTCTCATTTAATATCACCCATTTATTCTTGTTTTGATGTGTACTGTTGGTATGTACAGAAAAATAAAATGAGACAGTTGAGGTACGTCCCCAAATTGTAATGATTTTTATAGATAAATCTTCAAATTATGATATAATGAAAGAGTGACAAATTTTAACAAGAATGTAAATGGAGGAGATTAAGTTGAATACATATGAGAAGAGTTTAAAGCTTATGAATGAATTATTTGCGAGAGATTATCAATTCTCGTTAGCTACTTCAAATGACAATATACCATCAGTCAGATTTGTAGATACCTTTTATGATAACAATAGCTTTTATATTGTAACATATGCTAAATCAAATAAGGTCAGAGAAATAGAAAATAACCCAAATGTATCTATATGTAATAAATTATATAGATTTAACGGCGTTGCATATAATATCGGACATCCATTAAAGTCTCACAATAGTGAAATCAGAAAAAAAATTATTGCTGTATTTGAGCCATGGTATTTTAAACATAATGATGAGAGTGACGAAAGCATGTGTTATGTCAAGATTGAATTAAAGAACGGCTTTATTTATAAGGATGGTTTAGGATATAAGGTTGATTTTGAAACCAAGAAAGCAGATGAGTTTCCATTTGATTTTGACATTGTAATGATTGAATAATTAAATTCAATATTTCACAGTCGAAAAATATTATAACTAATACACTAAAAGAGAGGAATAAATATGTTCAGAGAAATGAGAAGAAGCAAGCAATTATTATCAAAGGAAGACACAGCAGCTGTAATGTGCAGGTGTACAAATGGCGTCTTGGCGTGCTTAGGTGACGAAGACTTTCCCTATGCAGTTCCGCTTAGCTATGTTTATCTCAATGAAAAAATCTATTTTCATTCAGCAAAGGTTGGACATAAAATAGATGCTGTTATAAAAAACCCAAAAGTATCTTTTGCTGTGATAGATGAGGATACGATAGTAAGCGAAGAATATACCACATATTTCCGTAGTGTCATAGCTTTCGGCAAAGCGAGAATTGCAGAAGGAAATGAGTGGCTTGAAGCATTTAAGGCATTGGTTAATAAATATTCTCCCGAACAGCCTGAA
The DNA here is from genome assembly GCA_036846385.1 of Bacillota bacterium. Taxonomy (GTDB): domain Bacteria; phylum Bacillota; class Clostridia; order Tissierellales; family Sedimentibacteraceae; genus Sedimentibacter. Next base: position 10,682 of record DAIUCB010000014.1, read on the forward strand.
GAAGCTAAGCAAAAGGAGATAACAGGATGTACTCAAGCTTATATTATTGCTGTCGATATTGAGCACATTACAGGCAAGGAAGCAATTGAATACGTCAAAGCTAAAAAATGAAAGGAGTAAAATTATGTTTATATGTGATAAAATTTGGATAGGTAAAAGTGAAATACCGGTATATTTGCTTCCCAATATGGCTAACCGCCATGGACTAATAGCAGGAGCGACAGGAACAGGAAAAACCATTACATTAAAGGTTTTGGCAGAAGCATTCAGCGAAATGGGGGTTCCCGTATTTTTGGCGGATATTAAAGGTGATTTGGCAAGCTTAGCAGAGCCTGGTACAGATAGTTCAAGTATGCAGGAAAGAATAAAAAGATTAGGAATAGAAAATTTTACATATAAATCTTTTCCTATACAATTATGGGATGTTTTCGGTGAAGGAGGAAATCCTATACGAACGACTATTTCGGATATGGGACCTTTGTTATTATCCAGAATACTTGGATTAAATGAAACGCAGGAAGGTGTTTTAAACATTGTCTTTCGCATAGCTGATGAAAAAGGATTATTGCTGTTGGATTTAAAAGACTTACGTTCAATGGTGCAATATGTAGGAGATAATGCAAAAGAATTTACATTAGATTATGGTAATATTTCATCTCAAAGTGTAGGAGCTATATTAAGATCACTTCTTAGATTGGAAGATCAAGGAGGAGAGTATTTTTTTGGCGAACCAATGCTTGATTTTTATGATTTAATGAAGAATTCACATGATGGAAGAGGGTATATTAATATACTTCACAGTGTTAAGCTATATCAAAATCCTGCTTTGTACTCAACATTTTTATTATGGATGCTTTCAGAATTATTTGAAATTCTACCGGAAGAAGGTGACATGGAAAAGCCTAAGATGGTATTTTTCTTTGATGAAGCACATTTGTTGTTTGAAGATGCGCCGAAAATATTGCTGCAAAAAATTGAACAAGTAGTAAGGCTCATTCGTTCAAAAGGCGTAGGTGTATATTTTGTAACTCAAAGCCCCAATGATTTGCCGGATGATGTGTTAGGACAGTTGGGAAACCGCATACAGCATGCTCTTCGTGCTTATACACCCGCCGACATAAAAAAGGTTAAAACCGCAGCCGAAACCTTCAGACAAAATCCATCCTTTGACACTGTAACTGCAGTAACAGAACTGGCAACAGGAGAAGCTCTTATTTCTTGCTTAGATGAAAAAGGAAGACCAAGTGTTGTAGAAAGAGCATTTATTTTACCGCCTCAAAGTAAATTTGGAACAATCGAAGATTCTTTAAGAAATGAAATAATATCTGTATCTCCTATGAAATCCAAATATGGAAAAGAAATAGACAGAGAATCCGCTTTTGAAATTTTAGAAGAAAAAAGAGAAAGAAAAGAGAAAGAAACAGAGCTTGAAAGGCAACGGTTAGAAATAGAAAAACAAAGATTAGAACTAGAAAAAGAAAGAAATAAAGGAAATAATGGGAGAAAGAAAACAAGCTCTATTGAAAGAATTGCAAATTCTGCAATGCACAGCATCGGAAGGGAAATAGGAAGATCATTAATTCGAGGTATTTTAGGTTCCTTAAAAAGATAAAGAATATGATAGAATATATTATATTTCTCAATCGTAAATTATCATATTGTTTTTAAATTATGAATTAAGCGTTGTAGAAATAAAGTTAGCCTATACTTATTTTACATAGTAATTTAAGATATAGGCTTTATTTTATAAATATAAGAATCTTAATAAAATAATTTTCTGACAGCTGCTATTTTGACGAAAAAAAATTATAAATAAAATATTGACAGATTTATTATATTGCAATATAATGAACAATATTCAAATGAACATTGTTCATTATACCATTAAAATTTGAAAGGGCGTGTTTTTATGAGAGGATTAATTATAGGTGCAGTTGTTACAATCTCCATGGCATTAGTGTTTTATACAATTGGTGTTTGGAGTGAGCATAGGGAAGGAGTTTTGAAGAAAATACATCTATTATTTTTTGGTTCAGGTCTTATATTTGATTCAACAGGAACCTTTTTAATGTCTGTCATTTCAGATAATAAAGCGGTTACAGACTTAACCACGTTTTATATTCATAGATTTACCGGCGGTCTGGCGATTGCTCTTATGTTAGTTCATTTCCTATGGGCAATTTATGTACTTTATAAAGGGTCTGTTAAGGATAAAGAGAATTTCCACAAGCTTAGTGTAATAGTTTGGTTATTTTGGTTAATTCCATATTTTGTTGGTATGATTATTGGTATGAAAGGTTAATAAATAAATGCTATACAGCTAAGGTATAAAGGTGTGAAATGAAGAAAATAAATGTCAGCAGAGAAGATATTTTAAAAATAGGTATGGAGCTTCTGATATCGGGTAATGTGATGTCCTTGACCATTAGGGACTTATCCGGGCAAACAGGAGTTTCGGTAGGAACGTTATATAACTATTTCGGAGATAAAGAACAGCTTCAAAAAGAAGTTTTAGGATACTTTTGGAAGGAGGCAATGCACCAAGAAAGCAGTCTTGATTATGCTAATATTGATTTTATTACCCATATAGAACGGTCTTACAGTGTTTTTTTTAAGAATTTCCATAAAATACTCAAAGCTATCGGTAAAAATGCTTCCAATATTACAAATAAATATGATATACCGGATAGTTTTCCGATAAAACATATTGCTGAAAAGCTAGAATCCTGGATTAGCAGCGTGATGGAGCTTCATGAGGATGAATTAAAAAAAATAGAATCGAAATGCACAAGAACGGAGATAAACGATTATATTGTTGATAGTTATATGGGAAATCTTTTAAGAGGTGATTACAATCTTGGAATTGCAGCAAAAGTGTTAAGAGCATATTTATCATAGCACAAAACAAGACGTTTATAGAACAGAGATATATTTGGAGGCTAATATATACCCTACAAAACTGTGCTCAAAAAGTCGGATGTAGATTCGCATCTTTTGCTATATTATTGATAAAGGAGGTTATTGTATGGATTCAATACAAGGCTTGAATAAAGCATTGTCATATATCGAAGAGCATTTAGAGGATGATATTGATTATGCTAAAATAGCAAAGCTCACATACTGCTCGGAGTATCATTTTAAACGGATGTTTTCTTTCTTAGCCGGCATCAGTTTATCAGAATACATTCGAAGGAGAAGGCTTACCTTGGCTGCACTTGACTTGAAAAACTGCGATTTGCGGATTATTGATATAGCTGTTAAATACGGATATGAATCAGCTGATTCATTTTCTCGAGCTTTTCAATCTATGCACGGTATTTTGCCTTCTGAAGCGAGAGGTGAGAAACAGCAAATAAAAGCTTATCCCAGAATGACCTTCCAATTATCAATTAAAGGAGGATGCGAAATGAATTATCGTATTGTGGAAAAAGAATCATTTAAGGTAGTTGGATTTAAAAAGAGAGTTCCAATAATCTTTAATGGAGTAAACCCGGAGATTTCTAAAATGTATGAAATGTTGACACCAGAAATAATAAGTGATTTAAAAATGCTTTCTGACATTGAACCATTTGGATTTATAAGTGCTTCAGCTAATTTTTCCGAGGGAAGAATGGATGAAAAGGGAGAGCTGGATCATTATATTGGGGTAGCAACAGTAAGCAATGATACAACAATTTATGATGAATTGAAAATTGATGCAGGAACATGGGCCGTATTTGAATCGGTTGGACCATTTCCAAATACGCTTCAGGATATATGGGGAAGAATATACTCTGAATGGTTCCCATCATCAGGATATGAAGCGATGGAGGGCCCTGAAATATTATGGCATGAAAGTAAGGATATGAGTAATCCTAAATATAGAAGTGAAATCTGGATTCCGATAATTAAAAAATCGGTATACTAATACTAATTGGGACAGATGGTGTACGTCCCCATCTGTCCTTTAATTGTGCCCTAATTTTTTCATTTCAAAGATGATAAATACCCCGGTTATAACTGCAGAGACGATATCAGACAGCGGTCCGGCTGATAATATCCCTTCCAATCCATAAAATTTAGGCAATATTAGCAATGATGGTATTAATATAAGGACTTGCCTTGAAAGACCAAGCAAAGCCGAATGCTTTGGTTTTCCGACAGCTTGAAAATAATTTGATGACACTATTTGAAATCCAACTACAGGAAAGAACATCATAAATCGTTTAATAGCAAATGTTGCAAAGGTTATAAGCTCCTTATCCTTTCTGTTAAATAAAGAAACTAATTGCTCCGGAAACAACATTGTAATAATCCAACCGGCTGCAATAATAATCGTTGCGGAAATAACAGCTAATTTATATGCCTCTTTTACCCTACCATACTTATCAGCACCGTAATTGTAGCCGATAATTGGCTGAACACCTTGATTTATACCGAAAATAGGCATAATCATAAGAGTAATAATGCTATTAACGATACCCATTCCGGAAATGGCAATATCACCGCCATAAGTTGCTAAGCTGGTATTCATTATAAAGTTTTGAACACTTGCCGCAAGCTGCATAGCAAATGGTGCAGCACCTAAAGCAATTATTTTCAGAATGACAGATGTTTTTAATTTTAAATATTTCTTATGAATTTTTAATAAACTTTTGCCTCCCAGGAAATATCTCATCACCCAGACAGCTGAGACAGCCTGCGCCATGATGGTAGCTATAGCAGCGCCTCTCATACCCCAATGAAAACCAAAAATAAAAATCGGATCTAAAATCGTATTTATAGCAGCACCTATTAGCATTGTATACATTGCTATTTTAGGATTACCTTCAGATCTGATAAAATTGTTTACCCCCATTCCAATGGATTGAAAGACTGCGCCTAAAAGTATAATCTGCAAATAGTCCTTTGCATACGGTAAAATTTGTTTACTTGCACCTAAAAATCTAAGTAAAGGGTCCAGAAAAATTATACCGATAACGCTTAATGTAAATGAAATAATAATCAACAAGCTTATTGCATTTCCAAAAATACCTTCAGCCTCATCCTTTTTATTTTCTCCAAGCTTGATTGATACTAAGGAATTTGCTCCTATACCTATCAACATAGAAAAACCCATCAATATAAGCATAACAGGAAAAGAAATTGTAATACCCGCTATCCCTTCATACCCGACACCGTTACCTATATAAATTCTATCAACTACATTATATAAAGCATTTACTAACATACCTACTATTGCAGGTATGGAAAATTTCATTAATAATTTTGATACCTTCATTTCACCTAATTGTTTCGATCTATCCATCTGCTCACTCCTTCTGATTAATACAATTATTGATTTTGCATCATTAATATACAAATCATAAATTATTGCACATTTTTTAAATTATTTTCTATACGGAATAAATAATTTCTTAAAGTGTTAATTTCTTCTTCGGTAAAACCATTTATAATATTATTAATACTTTCATAACGCATTTTTTCAAGCTCAGCCAGCCTGCCTATAGCTTTATCTGTAACCTTAATCAGTACAGATCTTCTGTCATCAGGGTTTTTAAATTTATCTACCAATCCCTGAGATTCAAGTCTGTCAATAACTCCTGTGATTGTAGGTCTATCGCTTTCTAATCTATCAGCAATGCATGCAGGTGATAATCCTAATGCGCCATCAGTATTTGTTTGATAATAATATATTTCCTTTATAACACTAAACTGTACTATAGTAATACCAAATGTATTCAATTTGTTTGAAAAATTATTTTTTGCTAACATAGATACTTTGTGTAAGATATATCCGATATCCTTATCTTTTAACATTATATTTCTCCCTCCTTTTGAAAAAGTAGTTAGTATACTAATCAAATCCAATGTGATTATTATACTAACTACTTTTTCAAAAGTCAATCTTTTTTTTATTTGCTTTTACTCATCAGAATTAATTATTTCAAAATTTATGAGGAAGTTTAACCTAGGCACCGAATACTTATCATTTTGTTGGAAACAATAAATTTTGGAGGTGTTTTACTATGATATCACGTAAATCGGTAATAACTTTTGGTATGGTCGCGATTCCGATTGCGATGTACACAACAACTCAGGATAATGATATACATTTCAACCAGCTGCATAAGGAAGACAACAGTCGTGTCAGATACAAGAAAACCTGTGCACATTGCGGCAAAGAGATTACGGCAAAGGACATTGTTAAGGGATTCGAGTATGATGAGGACAAGTATGTAATAGTAACAGATGAAGAGATTGAAAAGATAAAGACTGAAAAAGAAAAATCCATACAAATCCTACATTTTGCCCAATTAGATCAGATTTCCCCCGTTTACTATGATAAAACCTATCAGGCAGCACCCGAAGCAGGCGGAGAGAAAGCATTTGAGCTCCTGCGCTCTGCATTGATGTCCGAACAGAAGATAGCCATAGGCAAAACAGTAATGGGAACCAAGGATACACTGATGGCAATTATTCCACGAGAGGACGGCATACTTGTTTCAACGATGTTTTATGCAGATGACATCAAGGAGGTTCAAAAACAATATATTAAGCCGGAAGTATCCGAGCAGGAGCTGAGTATGGCTAAAACTCTGATCAATTCAATGGACACACCATTTGAACCGTCTAAATATAAAGATGAGTATCAGGCGAGACTCCGTTCATTAATCGAGACGAAGATTTCCGGCAAAGAGGTTATTGCCGCAGAGTCTGACAATACCGGCAAAGTAATAGACCTTATGGAAGCTCTCAAAGCCAGTGTTGAAAAAGCCAAGAAAGACAAGAAAGACAAAAAGGACAAGGAAACAGCGTGATTATATGGATGAAAAGCTGAGTAGGTATAATCAAAAAAGAAATTTTGAGAAAAGCTTTGAGCCGGAGGGTTTAACAGAAGCTTCTGACGAAGGACTCAGATTTGTAGTTCAGCACCATATGGCACGTAGAGAACACTATGATTTTCGTCTGGAATGGAACGGAGTTCTGCTAAGCTGGGCTGTTCCCAAAGGTCCTTCCTATAACACTAATGATAAAAGGCTTGCCGTACATGTAGAGGATCATCCTCTGGAATACAGAAATTTTGAAGGAATCATCCCTAAGGGAGAATATGGTGGCGGAGTTGTCATGCTATGGGATGAGGGCTTTTGGGTGCCAAATGGGAATGTAGATGAAGGACTCAGTAAAGGAGCTTTGAAGCTTGTTCTGAAAGGAAGGCGGCTTAAGGGAAAGTGGGCTTTAGTTCGTTTGAAAGCACGAGAGGGAGAGTCAAAAGATAATTGGCTTTTACTTAAGGAAAAGGATGAATATATAAAAGCGGTCGATGGGATATCTGAATTTATCACTAGCATCAGAACCGGGCGGACCATGACTGAAATTGAAAAAGGTCAAGATGAAAAAATAATAAGAAATCCCTTCGACAGAGCCGATGTGCAGCTTGCCAAGCCGGTCAGCACGGTTCCTGAGGGGGAGAACTGGCTTTATGAGTTGAAATACGACGGTTATAGGATTATGGCATATGTGGAAGGTAACAGTGCACGTCTGCTAACCAGAAACGGCAACGATTATACAAATCACTTTAATGATGTTGCGGCTGCTCTCATTGACTGGGCTGTAGGAAGGGCAATAATTGTGGATGGTGAATTAGCAGTCACAGATGCTTCAGGCAAAACAGATTTTCAAGCACTGCAGAGCTATATTAAAAACCATAAAACATACAATCTGACATATATCATTTTTGATCTTCTTGCACTGGACGGAGAGGATCTTAGAGGATGCCGATTAATTGACCGAAAAGAAAAGCTCGAAGCTTTAATGAAAGATGCTCCCAAACCTCTTTACTACGGACGTTATGTCAAAGGAAAGGGAAAAGAGAGCTTCGTTGCAGCTTGTGAAGCGAGTATGGAGGGTATAATAGGTAAAAAAGCCGATTCCATATACAGCGGAACAAGAAACGGTGATTGGATTAAGCTTAAATGCGAAAAAAGGCAGGAGTTTATAATCGGAGGATATTCCCTTTCCGAGAAAAAAACCCGAGGAGTCAGCTCGCTTCTCCTTGGTGTATATGACGGTGAGGATTTAATCTATGCAGGACGTGCCGGCACAGGTATAAGCGATGATGATATGAAAATCCTTGAAAATAAATTCGAAAATATAAAAAGGACAGATTCGCCTTTCAAGCTTACACCAAAAGCAAGAACAAGGGAAAAGCTTACGTGGCTTGAACCTGAATTGGTGGCTGAAATAAAATTTGCAGAATGGACCAAGGATAATTTACTAAGGCAGGCAAGCTTCAAAGGTATAAGGGCAGACAAGAATCCTAAGGATATAAAAATAGAAAAACCGGAGGATGACATACAGTTCCGGTCATCTGTTTCGAAAGTGGAGAGAGAAGTGGAAAAAAATACAGTAAATTCAAGCATCGTAATAGAAGGAATAAAGATAACAAACCCGAATAAATTAATATTTGAGGAGCCCAAAATCACAAAGGAGGATGTAATTCGTTATTACTCCGGGGTTTCAGAGCGCATGCTGCCCTTTGTGAGACACAGAATTCTCAGTATAGTCAGATGTCCCAAGGGAGTATCCCAGACCTGCTTTTATAAGAAACACCCCGGTCCCGGCAGCAAGGGCATTATCACAATACCTATTACTACCGGCAGCAAAGATACAATAGATACAGAGGAATATTTTTATATAGAAAACGTATCTGGGCTAATATCTGAAGCACAGATGGGTACACTCGAATTTCATATTTGGGGAAGCT
>DAIUCB010000015.1:0-19372 GCA_036846385.1 Bacillota bacterium
TACAAGAAACATTAATACAATTTATTAAAACTATGCCTTTCTTTGAAAAAGCATCCCATGAAAAAGCATGGCTCTTACGAGTTGCAATAAATATTAAAAAAAATAAAATAAAATATAATAAAATACGTAGCGCAGATGAGCTTAGTGAAAACTTAACAGCAAATGAAAAAGAAGATTTGGCATTTGTATGGGAAGCTGTCAAGAAATTACCGTTCAAATATAGTGAAGTAATACACTTGTTTTATCATGAAGGCTACTCCACGTCACAGATTGCTGATATCCTGAGTAAAAATGAGACCACAATACGATCTTTATTATACAGAGGAAGAATCAAGCTGAAAAATGTTCTAAAGGAGGTGTATGACTTTGAAGAATAAGTATAATGAGCTCATGGATAATATTAAAGTAACCGGAGAAATGCATGATAGAATTATCGAAAATATTGAAGGTGCAGATTTTAATACTGAAAGAAATAAGAATAATTCAGATAGATATATAAAGAAATATTTATATGTAGCTGCTTGCTTTGTGTTTTTGATAGCAAGTATAGCAGTAATACCATATATTATAAAGTTAAACAACAATCCGCCTGCACAAGTTATTCCTGATATTATGGAATATAATTCTATAGAAGAGCTATCAGAAGCGGTAGGATTTATTGTTCCTGAGATAAATAAAATACCTTTTGAAGTCAAAAAAGTAACATACACTGCATATTGGAAAGAACTTGCAGAAGTGATATATTCAAATCAAGAAGAATCTATTATTTTAAGGAAGTCATTTGGAAATGAGGATAATAGTGGAGACTATAATGAATATAGTACTATAAAAAAGGAGTTAGCTTATGGACTTATAGTTACAATAAAAGGAAATGCCGGTGTTTGTAATCTTGCTATATGGGAAAAAGACGGATATATATACTCATTAAGATTATTGAAAGGTGTTTCCGAAACAGAAATGCTAAAAATGGTAATAAGTACGTTGTAGGACAGTGGGGACGTACCAAAGTGTACCAATTGAAAATTATTCATTTTTATCCATTACGTGATATAACTTTTAATCATTTTTTCAAAGGTGGGTGAAAGAATATATTATCTGTTTCTGCGAAAATTTATCGGATTATCTAATATATTATGCTGCTTGCTCTATATAACATAAATATTTATAAAACGGGACAGTTTCGTACGTCCCCATTTGCACATTTGCAAATTACTCAAAATGTGTTATAATTTTAGTGCAATAACGCATTAAGGAGGTAGCAGCCTTTGGCACAGCAATACACCAAAAAAATGATTCGCGAATCATTCATAAAAATGTTGAATGAGCGTCCGCTTAACAAAATCACAGTTACGGCTATTGTTACAGAATGTGAAATCAACAGAAATACCTTTTATTATTACTATACCGATATATATGAAATTCTGTCAGAGATATTTCAAACAGAGCTTCAGACGGTAATTGACGAATATAATGATACACTTTCCTGGGAGGAGAGCTTTATTGTAGCTGCTAAATTTGCTTTAGAAAACAAAACAGCTGTTTATCATGTTTATAACTCAATGCAAAGAGAAGCGCTAGAAAATTATATATACAATGTATCCGGAAATGTCATGAGCCGATATGTTGAAAAAGTAAGCGACAGCATACCTGCTTCCGTGGCAGATAAAAAGCTGATTGCTTCCTTTTATCAGTGTGCTCTAACTGAAATGGTACTACGCTGGATTGCTTCCGGAATGAAGGAAGACCCTGATACTACAGTCAGACGAATAGGGCAGCTCTTTGATGGACATATAGCTCTATCCCTTAAGAGAAGCATTGTATGAAATGATATAAGATAAAATAATAAGATCCTTTTGTCATAAAAATTTATATTTTCTATGTCTAAAGGTCAGACAAATAAACTGCGGTGTTCGAAATTCGAACACCGCAGTTTGTTTGTCTGATGAAAAAAACATATAAAAGCTATATTATAAGTATAAACAAATTCTACAGCATAACAAATAAAAATTATCTTCGCTATCAAAGGATGACTGACTAAATAATAAAAAATTATATAATATGCAGTTTAGCAGCGGGTAGAATTTGAAAGCTAATAAATTAAGAAAGAAGGAGACAAAATGAAATTAAAAACATATGATGACAGGCTTACTCTTACGAACGGAAATTATCATTCTCTGGTAAATGCACGAAAGCCTAAAGGAATTGATGATAAAAAGGCTTATTTGATAGGAACAGGAATCGGAGCTTTGGCTGCAGGGTGTTTCTTAATTCGTGATGCCCATATGGATGGCAGTAAAATTACTTTTTTAGAGCAACTGGACATTCCCGGCGGCTCCTTGGACGGAGCAGTTCGTCAGAATATGGGCTATGTAGCACGCGGCGGTCGAGAAATGGGACATCATTTTGAGGTTTTATGGAGCTTGTTCAGTTCATTGCCATCTACAGAGGATCCTAATATGACTGTATTAGATCATTTTTATTATACGAACCACGATGATCCGAACAGCAGCAATTGCCGTATTACCAAAAACCAAGGTGTTCGCTATGATAATGGAAAATTTAATTTAGGTCAAGAGCTTGCAAAGGAATTAGCTTCTTTTGTGATGATGACAGATGACGAGCTGCAAAATAAATCTATCGAAGATGTTTTTTCCGAGGAGCTTTTAAACTCTGATTTTTGGACATATTGGAGAACAATGTTTGCTTTTGAGAATTGGCACAGTGCTTTAGAGATGAAATTATATATGAATCGTTTTATCCACCATGTAGGGGGCTTGACTGATCTTTCTGCATTACAGTTTTCAAGACATGACCAATTTACTTCATTTGTAAAACCAATGGTTAAATATTTGGAAGAACACGGTGCCAGATTTGAATACGGAGTTACAGTTGATAATGTTGAGTTCGCAATTTCAGATGATAAAAAGATTGCAAAGAAAATAGTTGCTGCAGATAAAAACGGAAAAGATATTTCTATTGACCTGACAGAAAATGATTTAGTATTTATTACCAACGGTTCTATGACCGAAGGCTCCGGTTATGGTGATGATAATACACCTGCTCCTTTTAACAAGGAATTGGGAGGCTGCTGGAAGCTGTGGAGGAATATAGCGTCACAGTCTGATGAATTTGGTAAGCCGGATAAATTCTGTACCGATCCGGAAAAATCTAATTGGGAGTCTTGTACAGTTACCTGTCATGACGAGCGTGTTCCGAAGTACATTGAAAAGATTACCAAACGCTCACCATACGGCGGACGTACAGTATCAGGCGGCATAGTTACAGCTATAGATTCTTCATGGTTGATGAGCTGGACAATAAATCGTCAAGAGCAATACTACGGACAGCCTGAGAAGGATGTTGTGGTTTGGGTATATGGATTATTCACCGATATTCCCGGAGATTATATCAAAAAACCATTGAGAGATTGTACAGGTAAGGAAATCACAAAAGAATGGCTATATCATATAGGCGTTCCGGCAGATCAAATTGAAGAGCTGGCAGAATCATGTACTGCAATTCCTGTCATGATGCCATTTATTACATCCCAATTCATGCCGCGAGAATTCGGAGATCGTCCCTATGTAGTACCAAAGAATGCAGTTAACTTTGCTTTCCTCGGACAGTTTGCCGAAACATTGGATGACCCGGGACGTGATACTGTATTTACAATCGAATACTCCGGACGTACAGCCATGGAGGCAGTTTATGTTTTGACAGGAGTTGAAAAAGGAGTTCCTGAGGTATTTGCTTCAAGATATGATATCCGTTATTTACTAAATGCGGGAGTAAGCCTGTTGGATGGAGAAAAGCTGCAAATCGATTTGCCGCCATTGGCTAAGCGCAAGGTATTAAAACAAATAGCAGGAACAGAAATAGAACAGCTGTTGAAGGAATATGGAATTGTTTAATGAACTAATTTGATAAATCAATTAAAATCCCGAAATTTTTATGAATCGGGATTTTAATTTATGGCTTAATAACGCCGATATTTCAAAATATCTACTTAATAAAATCATACAATGGAGGAGACTTCTGTGAAAGAACAAAAAAATGTTAAAAAATCTTGCATTCCTACTATAGAAGAATTGCAGAGACTGTATAGAGATGATTTGCGCAGAGAAGCCTTAAAAGCATCGGAATATGAGAACAGCAAAAAAGCATACGAACAAGGAGCATTTTTTAAAGCCTTCCGCAAATATGAAGAAAGCAGCAAAATTTTACCTAAATTAAATAATGCAAATAATTCGAATAATGAAAATGATTATTATGAAAAATATAGAGCATATGTCGAAGAGGAAACAGCAAATCAAGGAAAAAAGATAGAAGAAATAGAAAATTCAATGGAATATGAGAGGTTTTTTCTTCAATGGGAAAGAAGGGTCAATAGCGAAAGCAATAATTTCAGTCACTATAGGAGCAATTCAGCGACTAGATATCGGATTGATCGCATAGAAAAGCTTAAAAAAGAGCTGGAAATTATTTTGGAAAGCTCCCCAGAAGCATGGGAATTTTATTATAAACGGCAGCTGATAAGAGATATTGAAGCCCAGCATCAACAGCGTTTAGTGTCAGTACCATATGTTGCCGAAGCAAAACAAAAGGTAATAGATTCGCTGAATTTAGGCGTGCCTGTATATATTGTAGGACATCTGGGAAGCGGTAAAACGCAATTGGCAGCTGAAGCCGCATTGGAATTTACAGTTCAAAATAAAATACAATGTTATTTAGAAGAAAAAATGGAGGAATGGTTCTCTGATAATCCTGATGCGAAGGAAGAAGATGCTATCGTAAAATTCGGCAAGCTTTATAAAGAAAGAAAGCTCTTCTATAAAAATATGTTAAATGAGGGCAGCAAGGAGGAAATAGAATCATTACAGCCTCTGTTTATATCAGGGTCACATAACTTGACCTACGAGGATATGTTTGCAGAGAAAACTTTGTCTCTCGAACGCAGCTTTTCCCAAGGCTCATATGCAGATTATCTGAATATGATTATAGGCGATTTTTATGAGTGGATGGACGAACATAAGGAAAGACTGGAGCAAATGACAAATGAAGAGCAGCTGCAGCTTAAAATTCAAATATGGAAGAGCTTTTCTGACTTGTTGGTAGCAAGTAACAGCAGCTTCGGTACAATAATCAAAAAAACAGAACGAGAAATACTGATTGCCGTAAAAGAGGGGCGTCCTGTAATCGTAGATGAATTAAATGCAATTGCAATGCAAAATTTAATTGCCTTGAACGATATATTACAGCGTCATGCAGGAAGTACTGCATATATTACCGGAGTCGGTCCAGTTATGATTAAGCCCGGCTTTGGATTTATAGGCACCGGCAATCTGTCTACCCAAATGGTTAATTACGAAGGAACAAATGAGCTGAACCCTGCCTTTAAATCACGTTTCGTAACGATTGAATACAATTATGTACCGCAAAAAATAACCGGTTCCTTGGAAGAACAGGAATTCCCGGCGAAAAACGAGCTATTCAGGATAATAATAGCTCAATTGGCTGACAAAAATGGAAACATTCAAATTCCGGATTGCAAAAGGACATTGGAGGAGTTATTTCGCTTTTCTCAGCTGTGCAGGATTACTCAGAATGTTTTTATGGGTAAGTGGAAAGAAAGTGATGCACAAAAAGATTTCGGAACGGATGAGCCGGGGCTGCGGGAATCAGTATTATCAATCCGTAATATTTTGCACATTTTAGATAATTGGAATCTGGGAGAAGAAAAGGACCTAAGCAAAGCAATATGGGATGGCTTTATCAGTTCGATTACTTATCCTGATGATCAAAACTATATTCTGTCACAGGCTGTGAGATTTGGGTTTTTTACTGAAGGGGAAGGCTGGAGGATTCAGACAAAAGGCATAGGAGAAGCATCTACAACCTACGAAGAAGCTCGTACTCGTTCATATCAATATGTCAGACCGCCAATAGAGACCTTAAGCTCTTTAGATGTGGTTAATATAGTATTTGGGAAAGGAATACCGAGAAAAACAGTTCCCAAAGCACTAAAAGAAATTTTTGAAGCAGATATTGATGATTCACTGCGGCTTGATGCAAATAAATATCAAATTCTAGACCGGCAATTATCACATTTGGAGCATACCAAAGATATTCTTGAATATCTGGAGGAAAATGGAGGAGAAAAGTGAAAATGAATTTGACGACAGACAGTAAGGCTTTCAAAAATCAGGTTAAAAATTTAAGAGAAAAGCTTAATATGTGCCTGTCAAATGGGATTTTAGAGGATGGCTTTCAACAGCAATTGGATAATCTGCTAAAAGCAGAACAAGATTTATTGACTGAATTAATTCCTTATTATAGGCTTTATGCAAATAATATCACCAAAACCTCAATACAAATTGATCCGGTAAAACAGTTGGGAGCCTTTAGCTTTGACAGCTTTCTGTATACATCCTTGAGGATTAGCAAAAATCTTTTTATTACAGGCAGCATAAACGGAAAGGTTCAATTTTTATATCTGAATATTATAAATTATTCTGACGGTAATCGAATCGAAGGAGAGTGGAGTGTTCCCATCAAAGAAATTAAAGAGACAATTTCATTTATATATAAGTTGAATGACAGGGAAATTTTGCTTTACGGAATCACAGGCCGAAGCTATCTGCTTTCATGTGACAGCTTTGACAATATGACTGATGTTAGCAAACAGGTTAATGTTAAAAGGATTAAAACAAATTATGATATCAATGAATTAGGCAGATGTTTGGCAATCAATGATGGTTTATTTGTAGCGGAATATGGAGATGAACGACTAAATTTGCTTGAAATAATAAAAGAAAAAGATGAATATCGCCTTGTTTTATATAAAGAAATATTTTGCGCTATCCCAAATTTGACTGCATTGGAAAAAATAAATGAAGATTATTTTGCGGCAGGAACAAAAACGGGGGAGCTATACCTTATAAGGCTTGAAAATAAACAGCTTGATATTGCCGAAAAAATTAATTTATCAGATGATGAAATCAGGCAAATCAGATGTCTCGAGGATGAAAACAACAGCAAGAATTCTCTTATGGTGACAGGCAATAAAGGGCTTCTAAAGATATTTCGCTTAAACGATGGTACAAAGCGTTTAAGTATTATGAAAACTGAAATTAGTATGTTAAAAGGAAATCTGTTTGATGTTCAATCGCAAAAAGGTACAGCCTTGGTTTTGAGCGAAGATGGAATCATATATCTACTTGAAGAAAACCTCGGAAGTTGGTATATAAATGAAGAATCTTCTATCAAGGAATGCTTTTTCACAAATGTGTTTAAACTGGACGGTTCAAAATATTTGCTTATGAATGTTGAGGGTAATTTGAATATATTATATGTCAATCGAATCAGTACACCCAAGGACTTGTGGGAACTGCCGCTATATCAGTAGGAGGAAATGAGTATGTTTAGCTATGATGAGAAAGCTTTAATCGAAGAATCTAAAAAACACTGTGAAGAGTTTATGCGAAAAGAACAACGGTCATTAGCCACATTTACAGGGGACTCGAGCTTGCTGTATATTCCTGACTCAAAATTACAAAGATTTCTGCTTGATCCCTCCAAAAGTGTTTTATACCTGCCCCTTCAGATTTTTTTAGACGAAAATACAGATGACAATCAAATTATGTACCATATCTACTATGAGCTGGCACTGTATCCCGATTGGAAAAAGCATACTAAGAAATATCTGAACAGAAAAAAGGATTGGCAAAAAGAAATCGATCATATGACAAGCTATATTCTCAGCAGAATAAAAAAAGTAGGATTGGAAAGCGACCCGGCATATCAGCCAAAAATTATTTTAAATTATGTTAAAAAGGAAATACTTGATATGCTGTATCTGTTTGATAAGCATACATCATTTTTGAGGGTGCTGCAAATGTGTCCCCTATACAGAGATGAAGACAGCTTCAAGAAAATTGCTTCGTATATGAATAAAACAGGAAGAAACGTTGATTCAGTTTCTCAGATGCTTGCACATAGGGCGTTTACAAACAGTTTCATGATTATAGAATTATATAAAAAGCAACCTGAAATCAAAGGCTGCACGGAGAATCCCTTTGACAAAATTATTTTAAATCGGCCGATTTTTGACTTTATTCATTATGAATTAATCAGACAGATTAATAATGATAAAGGTATTATTGAAAGAGATCCGCTCATTCGTACCTTTATATTTCCGATTTTTGAACAGCTATGGAAAAAGGAAATTGATGAAATAGTATTTTGTGAATCAAAAGGACATAAAAATGAGCAGGGAAAAGGAAGCGAAAATCCATTTGAGCAGTCTCAGGGAGAAGAGATATCAGATTCATTGGAATCAACTCAGGAAGAAGAGAAAAGGATTTTGGAGCAAATGCTGGAGCAACAGGATGCAATAAGCTTGAGCGTACAGAGTGCCGTACAATACAAGGCAGATCTGCTGCAATATGGGATAAGCCGTGATGAACAGCAATTGTTTCAATTTTATTCAAATAAAATGAAATCAGAAAGAGAACAAATGCGTGAATTTTGGAAAAAACTTATAGGAGATGCCAGAAAAGAAATAAGCGTAAAAAAGGATGGTCAAATAAAGGGAAAGCTAAATGTTAACAGCCTTATAGAAATCTATCCGGAATTTGCAGAGGCAGAAAAAAAGGGAAGCTACAGGAATATACCGATTTTCAGCAAATATATGCCGGAGCCTCAATCCAACAGATTGCCCGAAAGAATAGAGATTTCCTTTGTTATAGACAATTCAGGCTCAATGGATTCATATAAAATAGAGTCATCTAGAAAAGCCCTGGCAGTGACATTGCTCTCAATTGATGATTTTAACCGATATCTAAAGAGCAATGCAAAACAATTGAATCAAAAAATAGAGGTTTTAACAGAAACGTGGTTTTTTGGCAGTAATTATTATAACGTTAAAGAATTTAACGAAACGAATAAGGAAAAAGAAAAAAGCAATATAATTCGTTCAATCGTAAAGCTGGATGCAGCAGATGGTGCGACAGATGACGGAAGCTGCCTCAGAGAAATATCAGATAAAATAACAGCCGTTCAGGAGAGGGAAATAAAAAAAGGAAAGCAAATAAAGATAGTATTTGAAATTACAGACGGTGCATCAAGCTTCCCCGGAACGGCAAAGGAAGCGGTGCAGGAGTTACTGTCAAAAGGTGTGGAGGTCTATGCCTTTCAAATCGGGAAAAACAATGAAAAAAACGAAAAAATCTTCAATTTTGTGTGGAACGAAGGATACAAAGAGCCACACGGAGTAATGATTCGCGAGCAAATCGAAAAGCTGCCAAAAGAGCTTCTAAAAGCATTGGGAAATAATATGCAGTCTGTTTTCAGTTAGCTGCTCGACCCAAATAAGCCATAAAAAGATGGTCAGCGGATTCGGGTAAATGGAACAGAAGGTTATATAGAAATATTGAAATAATAAAGTTTCATATAGATGACTAAAGCCATCCTTTCTACCACTTGATTCAAATGCCAATAAAGAAAGTACCGTCACTTTAGATGCACTATTGTCATAGTTTATTTTTTTAATATTTTGTTCGTATAATTGGGATCGGCTCATAATTTAAAAATAATCAAGTCTTGTATTAAAAAAAAGCCGGGTTATAATTAGTGAATAAATAGAAAATGATAGGAGCTGTGATAATTGGTGTACAGAATAACAAATGAGAATCTTTTAAAATTTGGCAATCATATAATTGGTCAACTAGATCCCGACAATGAATATGATAGAAGCTTATATGAACATGCGAAAAAATTGTTTAGAGATGGTATGGTTTATAATATAAAGCAATATGATAGTCTAATTATCTCAAAAGTATCTGATAATAAAGAAAAATTAGACATAAGTCTGGATTTGGTAAACCCCAGCAAATCTAATTGCAGCTGCTTCAATGTAAATAATTGTGAACATATTTTGGCCACTCTGTTTAGCTGTTATTCAATCAGCGGAACAATAGGAGAGCTATATGTTCTGTGGTGGAATAAACAAGAAAGTTCTAAACAGAGAAAAACTCAGGTTAATAAGAAATCTTCATCTGCACAGATAAAGAAAAGTACTAAAAAGTTACCTTTATCAGCTACGACTCCCTTCAGTCAAAAATATATGGCAAAATTTAAAAATTTTATTGAAGTAAAAGATATACCGGAAATCAAAGCCTTTCAATATCTTCATGCAGAGTTGAGGACATATCAGAAAAAAGGGGTTGAATGGCTTATTCACCTTAAAAAATACCGTTTTGGCAGTTTACTTGCAGATGATATGGGATTAGGAAAGACACTACAAACTATTGCCTACTTTGTTCATTTAAAAGAGAATAATAAGCTGCCAAGGGCATCATTGATCGTTGCACCAACATCGGTAATTTCTACATGGCTGCATGAGATAAGCCGGTTTGCTCCCTATCTTGGAGTTTACGTCCACTATGGATCAGACAGGTATAAAGATGATAAATTTCAATATGCTGTTAACAATACTGATCTTGTCATAACATCCTATGCACTTTCAGTTATTGATAAAGAAATGCTCAGTAATTTTGAATGGGAGACAATTTGTATAGATGAGGCACAAAACATAAAAAATGCAAATACCAAACAATCTAAAGCTATAAGGTCCTTTAAGGCTAACCATAAAATTGCCTTGACTGGGACGCCGATAGAAAATCATTTATCTGAACTATGGGCAATCTATGATTTTTTGAATCCCGGATTTTTGGGCACTCTTGCAATGTTTAAAAAACTGTTTGCTGTTCCGATTCTAAAAGGTGATAAGGATAAAACCACACAATTAAAGTATATGATTCAGCCTTTCCTATTACGCCGCACAAAGCAGGATAAGGAAATTGCTCTAAATTTGCCGGATAAACAAGAGCAAAAAGAGTATTGCTTCTTGACGGAGGAGCAAAATGCTTTATACAAACAAGTCGTTAGCGAAACCATGGGTAAACTTGATACACTTTCTGGTCTTGAGAGACGCGGATTCATCTTCACAATGTTGAATAAGTTAAAGCAGATTTGCAACCATCCGGCACTTTACTTAAAGGAGGAAAAACCGCGGAATATCATCATTCGTTCACAGAAGATAGAGCTTTTGCTTTCAATTGTAGAAAGCGTTATTGAACAAAAAGAAAGCTGTCTCATCTTCACTCAGTATATTCAAATGGGAAATTTGATTAAAGAAGTTATAGAAAATGAGACAGGTGAAAAGGTACTTTTCTTAAATGGCAGTGTTCCTAAAGAGAAACGTGATGAAATGATTGATCTTTTTCGTGCCGGAGAGGTTAAAGTGTTGACCTTGTCGTTGAAAGCAGGTGGAACAGGACTGAATTTAACTGAAGCCAATCATGTCATTCATTTTGATCGTTGGTGGAATCCTGCTGTTGAAAACCAAGCAACAGACCGTGTTTATCGCATCGGACAACAACGGTTTGTTCATATCCATAAACTAATTGTAACCGGAACTCTGGAAGAAAAGATTGACGAAATGATCATAAAAAAACAAGAACTCACTGATACCTTTGTAACAAATAACAAATATATCAGTGAGCTTACAACAGATGAAATAAGAGAATTATTGGGAGATTTAAATTAAGTAAGTAAGTTTAGTTAACGAGCCATCTCCCTCTCTACCTTTATTATAGCATATAAAAAATTGAAAATCTAGACTGTTTGTTTAAATTTGTTATTGCTATAATAAAACATCTGATTATAGCTAAAGCTATTAGTTAGAACCTTAAAATCAGAGAGGTAATTAATAAGGGAGGTAAGCATATGGGTTTATATGTATTAGATTTTCAAGATATTAACAAATCAAAAATCATGGTTGTCGGAGGTAAGGCAGCGAACCTTGGAGAACTTTTCAGAATTGAAGGAATACATGTACCAGAAGGCTATTGTATTTCTACAGAAGCTTTTAAAAGAATCATTGAGGAAATGCCGTTGATTAATGAATTATTGGAACGATTGTCTTTCCTTAAGACAGAAGAACGAGAGAAAATCAGTGAGCTTAGCGGTGAGATTCGCAGGACTATTGAAGGTATTGATATTCCTGAAGATATTAAAGAGGAGATTTTTCTCCATCACGTCAAACTAGGAGAAGAAAATGCCTATGCAATACGATCCAGTGCGACTGCAGAGGATTTGCCTACAGCCTCCTTTGCAGGACAGCAGGATACGTATTTAAACATTATCGGATGGAAATCAATCCTAAAACACATCATCAAGTGCTGGGCATCACTGTTTACCGATAGAGCAATAAGCTATCGCATACAAAACGGATTTGATCACCGTAATGTTCACCTGTCCGTGGTTATTCAGAGGATGGTCCTTCCACAATCATCAGGAATCATGTTTACTGCCGATCCGGTCACTTCTAACAGGAAGGTGTTATCCGTTGACGCCGGTTTCGGACTAGGGGAGGCTATGGTTTCAGGCCTGGTAAATGCTGATATATATAAAGTACACAATGGTAAAATAACAGATAAGAAAATATCCGCCAAAAATATGGCCGTATATGCATTGAAAGACGGAGGCACGAAGGAACAGGAGATTGAGCCTGAGAAACAGCATAATCAAGTTTTGACCGATGAGCAGATTTTGAGACTAGAGCACATTGGCAGAAAGATAGAAGAACATTTCGGCTGTCCTCAGGACATAGAATGGTGTTTGCATGATGATACATTTTATATTGTCCAAAGTCGACCTATCACTACTTTATTCCCAATCCCGGAATTAAATGACGGAGAAAATCATGTTTATATATCTGTCGGTCATCAGCAAATGATGACTGATTCCATGAAGCCGTTAGGATTGTCTTTATTTCAGTTAACAGCTGCCGGAACAATGTATAAAGCCGGCGGAAGGTTGTTTGTTGATGTTAGTCAAATGCTGGCTTCACCGGACAGCAGGGGAATTCTATTAAATACTATGGGACAACATGATCCGCTCATGAAAGACGCACTTTTGACAATAATAGAGCGTGATTTTATAAAAATGCTTCCAAACGATAAAAAAGAACTAAGCCCAATTAAAAGCAGTAAAAGTGCACAACCTCAAATGGCTCAAACACAGAATCAAAATGAATTTACAATCGTTACTGAATTAATTAAGAGTAGTGAAACATCATTAGCAGAGTTAAAATATAACATTAAAAGTAAATCAGGATTGGATTTATTAAATTTCATTCAGGAAGATATCATTCAATTAAAAAAGTTTTTATCCAATCCGCAAACCTTAAGTGTAATTATGGCTCCTATGAATGCCTCATCATGGATTAATGAAAAAATGGAGGAGTGGCTAAGCGAAAAAAATGCAGCAAATACTCTTTCTCAATCTGTATCCAATAACATCACTTCGGAAATGGGTCTGGAGCTGTTGGATGTAGCGGATGTAATTCGCCTTTACCCGGAAGTCATTGAGTATTTACAAAATGTAAAAAATGATAACTTTTTGGATGAACTGATAAAGCTTGATGGAGGACGGGAAACACAAGATGCAATCTATTCTTATCTCAGCAAATACGGAATGCGATGTGCCGGAGAAATAGATATTACTAAAACTCGATGGAGCGAAAAACCGACTGCGCTTATTCCTATTATTCTCAGCAACATCAAAAACTTTGAGCCCGGTGACGGCAATCGAAAATTTGAGCAAGGGCGACAGGAAGCTTTGAAAAAGGAAAAAGAGATATTAGAACGATTGAAACAGTTACCTGATGGTGAAAGTAAAGCAAAAGAAACAAAACAAAAAATTGATTTAATTCGGAATTTAAGCGGGTTTAGGGAATACCCCAAATATTCCATGGTAAATCACTACTTCATATATAAGCAAGCTTTGCTGAGGGAAGCTGAACAACTGGTTCGAACCAACGTGCTTTATGAAAAAGAGGATATATATTATCTCACTTTTGAAGAGCTTAGTGAATTGATACGGACAAATAAACCGGATTATGAGATTATCAGTAAAAGGAAAGAAGAGTACAAATCATATCAAAAGCTAACTCCTCCGCGTGTTATCACATCAGATGGTGAAATCATTGCAGGCTACTATAAACGAAAAAATCTTCCGACGGCTGCCCTCATAGGTCTGTCTGTTTCTTCAGGAGACATAGAGGGTCGAGCACGTATCATCTTAAACATGGAAGATGCTAATTTGGAAGAGGGAGATATATTAGTCACCTCATTTACTGACCCTAGCTGGACACCATTGTTTGTATCCATAAAAGGCTTAGTCACAGAAGTTGGCGGACTTATGACCCATGGAGCAGTTATTGCACGCGAATATGGCTTGCCGGCAGTTATAGGAGTAGAAAATGCTACCAAACTGATAAAAGACGGGCAGCGTATTCGAGTAAATGGAACAGAAGGTTATGTAGAGATACTATAAAGTGAGAAGCGTCACAGTGAAACGCATCAAACTAAATAAATTTATGCCTTATGATCATTAAGCTTTATCATTAGCAATACCATTATCGGAATGTAGAGCAGTGCCATTAATCCAAAGGTAGCAGAAAAGCTGATGTTTTGCGCGAGAAAACCAAACAAGGGAAATACGCAAATCATAAAAAGGCTGAAACACAGGCTGTTGAAGGATAAAATTGTTGCTCTATGTTCCGATGGTATTCTTGCATTGATATAATCGCTGAATATAGTAAATGATATGCCTCCTGATACTGATGTTAACAGAAAAAATGCTGCAGATAATTTTTTGATATATGATAATCCTGCTAAAGCAACTATGTTCAATACCGCAATGCTTATTAAAGTTCCTTTGATTTTAAACCTTTTTTCAAATATATACGCATATTTTGAACTGACTGCTTCAATCAAGCTGCCTGCGGCACAGATTATGGCTATAACAGTTTTTGAATAGCACATATCAGAAAAGTATTGCTGTCCGTAAAAAAACACTGTTGTTCGCAGACTATCTGCCATTGCATAAAACATAATTATATATAATACTGCTTTTCTGACTTTCAGTACATTAATTGTTGTTGCAATCTGATAAATTAGATTACTTAAGATGCTTTTTTTTCCCTTAATTTTATCATTACAATCCGAACTTTTTTCAATTCTATTTTTAATATGAGTCGGTTCGCTAAAATTAAAGGATATTATAAGAGCGGCTATTTGTACCAACATCCCAAAAACATATGCATATAAAAACCTGATATCCGATAAAATTCCACCCAACAAAACTGCTATCCCTTGTGCAATCGACATTACAAAGGCTAATTCTCCCCAAATCCTTTTATAATCTTCTTCTTCTCCTAACTCCTTTAGGCTGTCATACACTAAAGCTTCTGCAGCTCCTGAATTTAAGTTCATAGCAGCACAGCTTAAAATAAATGCCAAAGCAAATTCTAAAAAGCTGTTTGACGTTATCATAAGAATGCATGATATTACACAAACTATCCTTCCCAATACTACACAAAATTTCCTGCCATACATATCGGCAAGAGCACCTGTCGGTATTTCAAAAATCAAGCCGGTAATATGATAAATTGATTCAAGAATTCCAATTTCTATCAGAGACATTCCCTTAAATGCCAGATACAATACCCAAATAGCCGAGGTTATATTTAACTGCAGAAAAAAATTATATATATAGCTTAACGATATATTTTGTCTTAATTTTGACATTATTATATTCCTCCAAATAAATTAATATTAATTTTAATTTTAATTTTAAAAATAAAATAAGCCCTGTCAGATATTGCTTCATTAAATATTAAATATTAAATATTAAATATTAAATAAAGCAAACCAATAAGGCTAATGGAGGAAAAATATTCATATTTAAACACATAACAAAAGACTCAGGTATAAACCATGAGTCTACTATAATTAATACTAGTTATATTTTCGATATAGCTATGCAAGAATATTGCCGATTAATAAGTTTAAATCACAGTTTATACAATTGTATGGTTCTAAAAATGGACACACTCCTCCCGTTAAAAGTTAAAATTCCATTTTTTGAAACAGAACTGCTATACTTCAATTGTTTAATCAAAGAAGAAACAACAGTATCAATTGCATTAATCATGATTGCCTCCTATTACCAAGGTTTATTATATTTTACAATAAATTTCATTGATTTGCAACTCTTATTTAAATAAGACAGTGGGGACGTACCAAAATGTCCCAATTAAAGTATTTTTACTCATAATACTATTACTATTATTATTATGTAAAAATATAAGATAAAATATAATATTACGTTTTCAATGGCCGTAAAAGATACATGGATTTTGAGTTTTATGATGAACGTTGTCATGGTTATACTCTCGTCTCACTGTGCTCCTACGAATTTGCTTTACAAACGAATGTCAATATGATATTATTTCTTTAGGTAAAGTAAAGGAGTTGATTTGTCCGATTAGTTGCAAAAATTGAATGAATCGGAAACGAATATTTAAAACAACATTTTTATCCAAATAAGTTGTATAACCGCTTGATACATGTGGTTTATTTGTGATGAGTTGTTTTAATTATTCTGAGTAATTGTCCTTTAGCGTCTCAGAATCTCTGAGACGCTTTTTGCTTTCAAAAGAATTTTAATTTTAGTTTTGTCTTTTGAGAGTACTTACAGAATACAAATTACTATTCTGAGTTTATTGCTTTACCTATATTAAAACTATAAAATTAAACTTAAGGAGTATATTATCATGAAAATTTTAGAAAATAACAAAATAAATCTTTCATTACTAAACAATTATATTTTACAACCGAAAATTTTTGAGAAAGGAACAGACAAATTTTGGGATGACGAACATATATCAGAGCAAATGCTTAATCTTCATTTGAATCCTGATATCGAGGCTGCAAGTAAAACAAAAGAAACTATTGATACAGAAGCTAATTTTATAATAAAAGCAATTGATATGAAGAAAGGGAAAAAAGTACTAGATCTAGGATGCGGACCCGGACTGTATGTGAGAGAATTTGCCAAAACAGGAGCAACGGTTACAGGAGTCGATATTTCTGAACGATCAATAAATTATGCAAATGAAAATATTAAGCCGGGGTACGATAATATATTGTTTATTAAAAAAAACTATCTTGATATTAACTTCCGAGAATCCTTTGATCTAGCAACTCTGATTTTTTATGATTTTTGTGCACTCAATACAAGTGAACAAATAGCGCTGCTTTCAAAAATATATGAAGCTTTAAAGGACAATGGTTATTTTATATTTGACATTGTTACAGATAAAAAGAAAACCTCAACAATATCAAGTATTTCAATATGCAAAGGAGGTTTTTGGAGTCCAAAGCCTTATATAGAAATACTTAACACTTATTTATACGAAGAACCAAAGACAGAGGGATTACAATATACTGTTATTGACGAGGATGGTGACACGAAAATTATAAGAATCTATCATCGCCTTTTCACGATTGCAGAGATTACAGAAATGCTAAATAAATGCGGCTTCAAAATTGAAAAGGTATATAAAAATTTAAGGGGAGAATCAATGACTGAAGATTCAGAAACATTCGGTATAATTGCACGCAAAGTATAACTTGAGATTATAAAAATTAATATTGCAATGATATCGGGTACGGTGTCATTGCAATATTTTTTGTTTCCCTAAGGTTGATTATTTCAACTGTAATTACCTTTCACTCCATTGAACTTGTTTGTTAAGTAATATATAATCTTATCAAGAGGTGATAAAATGAATGAGCTCAACATTGCAAAAACATTGAGTGCGAAACGCAAAGAAAAAGGAATTACACAAGATGAGCTTGCAAGCTATATAGGTGTTTCAAAGGCTTCAGTTTCAAAATGGGAAACAGGACAAAGCTATCCTGATATAACATTTCTGCCACAGCTTGCTGCATATTTTAATATATCTGTTGATGAGCTTATTGACTATAAGCCTCAGATGATTGATGCAGATATTAGAAGGCTGTATTTAAGACTTTCCAAAGATTTCTCGGAAAAACAGTTTGAAATTGTAATAAATGAAGTAAGAGAAATAGTGAAAAAGTATTACTCCTGCTTCCCGTTATTAAATATTATTGGTATTTTAATGCTTAATCACCACACATTGGCAATGGAAGAGCAACGACTGTCTATTATCCGTGAAGCACAAGAAATTTTTATCAGAGTAAAAATCGAAAGCAATGATAAATTGCTCTGTCGAAAGGCAAATATGATGGAAGCAACTTGCTGTTTACTGCTTTCAGAGTACGAAAAGCTTATTGAATTATTGGATGGTTCAGAGCGGGTATCATTAAATGAGACTACAATACTTTCAATTGGGTATTCACTAATAGGAAATACCGATAAGGCAAATGAGATTTTACAGATTGGTGCATATCAAGATTTGCTGAGTATACTTGAAAAATTAATGGCACTGCTATCGCTGTTGCAGTATGACCTGAAAAACGAAGAAACTGTAGATAAAATAATCAAGCGGTTACTCATACTATCCGAATTATTCGAGGTCGAAAATCTCCACACAGCGGTTATGCTTTCGATTTATGTCTCAATAGCAATGGTTTATGCAGTAAGGAATGATATAGAAAATACACTGACAATACTCGAAAAATATTGCATGATAGCTACACGTGCATCATATCCATTGATTCTTCATGGAGATGAATTTTTCACAAAAATCGAAACATGGCTATCAGAACTTGAAATCGGTACTTCTGCACCAATTGGAAGCAAAGCTGTAAAGCAAAGTATTGTAGATGTAATTGCTACAAATCCAGTATTTGCTTCTCTTGCTGATAATTTTAGATATCAGATTGTAATAAAAAAATTAAAATCAATTTTAGGAGAGTAAAACAATGGAATATATTATAGAAAATCTGCCATTTTTAATCCCTGTTGCAATTATTCAGCTGGTACTGGCAATAATCGCACTTATTCATGTTGTTAAACACCCTAACTATAAATTTGGAAGTAAACATTTTTGGATTATTGTAGTAATATTTGTCAATATTATTGGACCTATTATATATTTTGTTTTTGGGAGAGATGAGGAATGAGTATTCTCTCGATTCGTAATCTAAATAAGAGCTTTAGTAATAAAAAAATAATTGATGGGTTGAGTTTTAATGTTCCTGATGGCTGTATATACGGTTTTTTAGGACAGAATGGAGCAGGAAAAACCACAACGATGAAAATGGTTCTCGGTTTACTTAAGCCAGACAGCGGAAGCATTGAGGTTTGCGGTGAACCGGTAACCTACGGTGAAACCAAAACCAACCGCCATATTGGTTTTTTACCCGATGTTCCTGAATTTTACGGATACATGAAACCAATGGAGTATCTAGATTTGTGCGGTAAAATAACAAATCTAGATAAAAATATTATAAAGAGAAAGTCAATAGAGTTG
>DAIUCB010000016.1:0-19306 GCA_036846385.1 Bacillota bacterium
ATTACCGGCAATGTATCGGATTTCATACAGCCTTTCTTTACACCGTTCACTAAGATAAGGATAAATATCATCTGATAATAAAATGCTTCGAATTTTCTGTACAAGAACCGTATGAAGTTCGTTTACAAAATCCACATCCCAGTCAACCACCGATATGCCTGGTACTCTTTTCACAAAAATGACCTTGGACTTTTCATTCACATCAACTGTTTCCCAAGTCATTCCTGCCAAAGCGAAACGGACACCAACAGGATAAACTTTATCAACCGTACCGATGGTGCGATTTTCATCCTTTACGAGCAAATATTCGGGTGCGAGAAATACCGTCAGAAATTTGTGACTGTTAATAATCTTTTCGCCCTCTTTGCCGATGATAAGCCCTCCGCGTTCTGTTTTCTGAAGCTGCTCAATATGGATTAAATATGTCAACAAAAGCTTGTAATCATCCTTGGGTATATTTTTGAAACAGCCCAAAGACAGAATATCCTGTGCAAGAGCTGCCGGGGACATTTCACCGTTGCTTTTCAAATGACTCATTGTCTGGTGATATAAAAGGTTATACGCATAGTTTTGAGGCGGAATAGGTTCCATCCAATGATCCTTGATATACAGCTCTATAATTGCAATAGTACGAATGAAGTCCCAATTAATAGGTCCAAGGGTGTCGTCAGAATTAATTTTGATACTTTCCACAAATGTAAACAAAAGCTGAGGAATCTGCCCCCGTCGGCCGCAGCGTCCCAAACGTTGAGCAAAGCTGGAAACGTTGTAGGGAGTGCCGATTTGAACAGCCTGATCCAACGAACCGATGTCAATACCGAGCTCAAGCGTCACAGTAGCACCGGTGACAATTTTTTCATTTGTGGATTTCATTTCATCTTCCGTGTTTTCTCTGATTAATGCTGATACATTACCGTGATGGACTCTATAGACGTCGGGAGATTTATTTTTCAAGGCTATTTCTCTCAAATTAGCCATGACATATTCAGTCTCCTCTCGGCTGTTGGTAAAAATGATGGTCTTTTTATCCAAGGTTTGCTTGAAAAGATACTCATAATGCTCACGGTTCCCAATATCACCGGCAGAGCTGACATTAGAAGTATTGTCGCTTCCGTCCTTTTCTTCTGAATCTCGCTTGTCTGTATAATTTACAAAACGTTCTATATGAAGCCGGATTCGTTTTTTACCTTCCTCTGCAATGGGAGCGCTGCATTCTCTGCCTGTACCTGTATTTAACCAGTTTTGAGCAAGTGAAACATCTCCTAAGGTAGCAGATAATCCGATACGCCGAGGATTAACACCGGTCAGCTGTTTGAGCCGTTCAAGAACGCACAGAAGCTGCAAGCCACGAACATCCCTCATGAAATAATGAACCTCATCAATAATTATAAACCGCAAATCAGAGAACATCGACAAACATGCACCGCGTTTATTGGTGATAAGGCTCTCCAAGGATTCCGGTGTGATTTGCAGCAGACCTTCCGGATTTTTAATGAGCTTATTCTTTTGGATTTGCGAAGCATCCCCATGCCATTTTGTGACAGGAATATTTGAATCATATAGCATCTGCTCCAATCGCTTGAACTGATCATTAATCAATGCCTTGAGGGGCGATATATACATGATGCCCACTGATCTTGAAGGCTTGTTGTACAGGTCTGTAAGTATCGGCAGAAAAGCCGCCTCTGTCTTTCCGGAAGCTGTGCCTGATGAGAGCAGCAGATTATCATCAGTGTCAAATATAACTTCGCAGGCAGCCACCTGATTTCCGCGCAGCTCTTCCCATTTGTTTTGATAAATAAAATCTTGAATAAACGGAGCAAGCCTGTTAAATACATCCATAATATCTATACCTCAAATTCTTGAAATTCAATGTGTATATCTTCATCGGAAAGACCGCCTTTTGCCATTTCAAAGCTATTATCTCCTAAAATCTCCGAAACACTTTTCTGCGGATTTTGATGAAGGATGTTGACCAATTCGATGAAATCTCTGATTATCTCACGAGGTGTGATATGTGTCTCAGCGCCTACACGATTATATTCAACGGTAAGAAAATAAACAAGATCATCATGCGACATTGAAGGAGCGTAATTATATAGCTGTGCATGGATATTCAACAGTTTCTCAACAAGGATATACATTTCCTCCTGAGAGAGCATCTTAAGCCTGATGATAGGAGCCGAGAGATCCTTGATGTCCGCAGTGGAAAAATGTCCCTCAGACAAACGGGAGCGCAGTGCTTCATAACTGAACACACCCTTGTATTTATCTTCAATACACTGAGGTGTACCACCCATCAGGAATCCTATATGGCTTGCCTTGCCCTGCAATACATCGTTGTACATAGTCAGAATTTTTTCATAGTTATTTGCTCTGGTGATGGAATTCGGTATCTTGAAAATATTGACCAGTTCGTCTATTATGACCAGCATCCCTTTATATCCGGCGCCAACCAAAAACACTGCAAATATCTTTAAAAAGTCATACCAAGTCTGGTCTGTAACAATAAAATTGATCCCTAAATCATCTTTTGCTTCTTTTTTGGAGGTATACTCTCCCCGGAACCATTTTAATACATTTGATTTCATAGCCGTATCGTCTTGTCTATATGCTTTCCAATAGATGACAACAGCTTTTGCAAACTCAAACCCGTTTACCATACCTTCAAGTGAGCTTGCGACTGCATAGATTTGTCTTTCAACCAAATCACTGAATTCATTTTCACTCACATTAGACCCTGCCTTAACGGTCGCTTGAATATTTGAAATCCATTTTTCTAAGATGAGAGGCAATGCTCCGCCGTCCGGCTTTGATTTAGTAGACATGTTCTGAATCAATTCCTTGTATGTAGCTAATCCCTGACCTTTAGTACCGGCAAAACGGCGTTCGGGTGAAAGGTCGGCATCCACCACCACAAAGCCTTTTGCAGTTGCATAGTTTCTGATGGTCTGAAGCAAAAAGCTTTTACCGCTGCCGTATTTACCCGCAATAAAACGGAAGGAGGCGCTTTTGTTTTCTATCATTTCAATGTCATGCAGTATTGCAGCTATTTCCTGAGTTCGGCCCACTGTGATATATTCGAGACCCACACGTGGCACGACACCACCTTTTAAAGCGTTAATCAGAATATTCGCTATTCTGGTCGGTACTTGGTTTGCCATATTCATTTTACCATTTCCTTTACCTGTTCTATATAGTCATCGTATAAATCAAATTCTTCATCCATAAGATTGTCACCTATAAAATCAATTGCCTTTTCGTTGATTCCGTCAATCAAAACCTCCGGCATAATCCCACATTCATCGGCGAATTCTTTAATATCTTTTTTTCCGTACAATACAACAGACAGTGCTTGCATCTCCGTTTCCGACAACGCATTCTTTAAACCTTCCCAGCTATCAGACAAAGTCATCGGTTCAGCTTCAATAGTTGACATTGAATACATCTCCTGCGGTTTCGGCAGTGAAGGCTCTGACGATATCGGAACCGCTGTGTTTAGTTCTTCTTGCTCCGGAACAATAAGCTTTTCCTGTGTAGCCAGTGCTTCCTGTCTGATTATAGACAATGCTTCCTGATTCACTTTGACAACAGTCTTTGTTGCCTCCCTGTAGAATTCCATTACTGCGCTGCTCACAATATTTTCAAGCGAAAATCCTGATTCATTCAGCTTATTGATAACTGTATGGCTAACCGTATTGATATTAGCAGATAGCTTAAATTTATATTTTGTAGCTTTTCGCAAAACAGCTTCCGTCTGCTTCATGATATAACCTACCAGCTGTCTTCCACTCTCACTTGTAATAACCGTGTTAAAAGTCCATTGATTCTGACTGCATATATATATTTCATTTTCAGAAAGCACAACACGTCTATCAAGCTGCTTCACCCATTGATAAAAAAGTGCATCCTTAAAGGGTATCCACACAGACATCTTTTTTGTTGGCTGGAATATTAATTCATCAAAATTGATTTCATTATCAATAAAAACCTGTCTAAGCTTACTTGTTACAAAATTAAAGCATTCCTTAATGAGCTTTGCTTTTTCGTCAGTAAAAAATGATGATTTCCTTATATCATACTTTGAAATAGAGCAAAATAAATTAAAGCTATTATCACTATCCGCAATTCTCGGATAGTGCTCTGTAAGGTTGTTTTTTTCAATAAATTCTTTGAATGAATGCGGTAGCTCGTAATAAATATGATAATCCTTCAGCCAGCGAAGCACATATTTTTCAATTGCCTTATTATGGTTACTGAAAGCTTTCCAAAAGAACACCAGCTTGTCGAGACCCTCCTGCGGATCGTCCACTCCAATATTACCAAGCAGCTCATATATGTAAAGAAAGGCATAGGACAAAGATGTATCAGAAACATTTCCTTTTCTGACCTCTGTGCGCCAGGTAAAGTATGTCCGTAACTGCTCGTATCCCATCATCTGATAATATGGAAAATATTTAGAAAATTGTGTATTACCGGAATAATTATCTGTAAAATCTTTCATGAACATTCCCTGTTTATAAAAGATTATTTCGTTATAATGCTGAATCCGTCTGTCAAAGAATCCGGAATAATCATATGTAAAATTGTGTGCTCTGGCTATATCCCTCATCTGTTCAAAGATATCCCGTATCTCATCCTTTTTAGGCTCTTCGATTTTTTGCGGCTTCAGCACATATCTACCGACGCCCGGTATAGGATATGAACCATATTCAATTTCGTAATACATCCCGTCAGGGACAGAATCAGAAGAATTGGACTTACTTTGCTGTATTGATTGATCAGCCCTGTCCTCCCAAGTCCGATGTCGGTCGGGGATTTTAAACGATTCATATTTTTTATCGAGATTATTTTTATTCATTATATCCTCTCAAAACAGTCAAGACGCTTATTGTATTAATTATAATACAATAAGTTTCATAATGCAACCGACTCTAAAGATTGAATGCTATTTCTCTGCAGGCTGATAGCACAACTGAACAACTCCCGAAGAGAATCTTCCGGTATCAACCAATTTGAGTTCTTGTCTTTGCTTTATGTCATTAAATATAGATTTGCCTGCTCCTAAAATGACAGGATGAACCGAAAGTCTATACTCATCAATAAGTCCTAAGTTCATAAATGTTGTTATAAGACCGGCTCCTCCATATAGCCAAATATCCTTAAAACTTAACATATATTGACTTTAAATAATTTGATATATAGCTCCTGTTTGTTCATCAATTTACCTTTTCTGAATTTCATGTAATAATAGTTCATCGAATCCCGCATTTAATAAAGGATATCAATTCCTCAACATTATTAAAATCATCATAATCTCCATTTATTCCTTCTCTATGATATACTACTCCCATTTTCTCATTTCTCTCTAAACAATCAAGAAGCTCTTCAATTCCATATCTCTTAATAAATAAAGTAAATCCATAGGGCTTTATTTTGTTTAATAACCCCTTATGACATTCTTCTCTGCATAAATAACAAGCAGTTATATCTTTTTCAATAGAACACTTACGATTTTCACACCATTCTTTGTCCGGACATTCACCTGAATTACAACCGGAACATTTTATATTTTCTGAACACGAGCAACAGGCAAGTCCACAACGTGCAATTCCTAATTCTCTTCTCATTTTAAGACCTCATCTAATTATTTTAATATCACTTAACAATAAGTCAAAATAATTGTCCCTTTTGATTCCTTTTGATTGCCTCTTTTTACAACTCTGTAATTGTAATCTTCACGCTATCGCCCGAATTTTTACCGATTTTTGCACGGATGTCCTTGCGTAAACCTATGATGTAGCACACCGGCTTTTATTACTTTTATCGTTATTCATCAAGCGATTGAGGCTCTATAGCTTCGAATATCTGCCCATCTACTTTGACTATTTCATCAATGGGGATTGCTATGCCATCAGTCATAATGACAACCCGCTCATGTTCGTTTATTTTTTTAGCTGCACCGATAACAGTAACATAAACACCGCCATCTTTCTTCGCATCCGGTTGAAAATAGGTAATTGCAATTTCAGGATGCTCTTTGACCCGATCCGCTATTATTTGAAGCCTATGGCTTAAAGCATCCTTCATATATTCATCCAATTCAACTCTTTTATCAGTCAGTCTTGCAGTTTCTTTAACGGCATCGCCGTGACCGGTCAGTGCCGCGAAGGGTGAAAACTGAGCTGCTCTGTCTTTAGCTGCCATATGGGGATGTGTCGCAGAGACATGGTGTGGCAGATGAATTATATCATCGTATTTTCTCTTCATGCCTTATGTCCTCCTATCTGCTTGTTCCGGTCTAATGTGGTAGCTCCTTCCTCCAAATTCATACCCATTAGAATGGCATTTTTGCCGTATTTCTTTTTTATCTCCAGCATTGCTTTTTGCATCTTTTTTTCTCTTGCAAGCTCGGCTTCTTCTTCCTCTTTTTTCTTCTTTACATCCGCGTAATCTGTAAAGAGATCAAGCTGTTCAAATTTTTCCGTCTCTTGAACAGTCGATTCATCAACAACATGATTAGCTGTAATATTAACTCTCCTGACCAAGAGATTTTTATCGACGATACGCTCAAACAAATCTGTAACAGCATCCATAATCAGCTTTGTAGAAGAGGTCTGTCTGCCTAGATTTGTTGTGCCATGTGCAGATTTTGGAACGGCGCGTCCGTAGTTATCAATGGTAACGGCTCCATGATATGATTTCTTTATCTTAGCATCTGTCAGATTTTCAATATCATATCCGACAGTTAAAACAAGCTGGTCGGTCACAAGCCTCTTATCCACCAAATCAAGCACCAGCAAATCAGTCATTTCTCGCACAATAAGCTTAGCTTTGTCAAAGGTATATGCACAATGCAACACCTGCCCCGATCCAATACTGTTTGTGCTTGGCTTATATGCCTTAATATCTGCAATCGTACATGGCTCCCAGCCCCACGCATGGTCAATCAATAGCTCCGCATTAATACCGAACAATTTGTACAGTAAATCCTCGTTATAGTAATCGGTGGGCTTACCTAGAGAGCATCTTGCAATATCTCCCATGGTGAAGAGGTTTTGTCCCTCCAGCTTCTTTGCATATCCTTTACCGATTCGCCAAAAATCTGTTAGAGGTCGATGTGACCACAGCAAGCGGCGGTAGCTTATTTCATCCAGTTCGGCAATCCGCACGCCGTTTTGATCTATAGGAATACGCTTTGCCTGAATATCCATAGCAATCTTGCATAGGTACAAATTAGTACCTATGCCCGCTGATGCAGTAATACCTGTAGTTTTAAGTATATCAAGAATCATTTTCGTGGCAAGCTCACGGGCTGAAAGATTGTAGGTATTCAGATAATCTGTAGCATCAATGAATACCTCGTCGATGGAATAGACGTGGATATCCTCCGGCGCAATGTACTTCAGGTAGATATTATAAATCCGCGTACTGTATTCTATATAATACGACATTCTCGGTTGAGCAACAATATAATCCAGTGAGATATCGGGTGAGAATTTCAATTCAATATCGCTGAAGGAAGAACCGGAAAAAACCCGTCCCGGTGCTTTGTTCAGCCGTTTTGCATTTACCTCCCTGACCTTCTGCACAACCTCAAACAGTCTCGCTCTACCGGAGATGCCGTATGCTTTTAGGGAAGGAGAGACGGCCAGACAGATGGTTTTTTCAGTACGACTTGCATCAGCGACAACCAAATTAGTTGTAAGCGGATCAAGCCCTCGCTCCATGCACTCCACCGAAGCGTAGAAAGATTTTAAATCTATTGCGATATATTTTCTATTCTTCATATCTCTCTTCTGCCACCTCCTTAAAAAATAATTTCTAAACAAATTCATTTATATCATATCCAATAGTAAATAATTTAATATTTCTCCTTTATGACTCTTCTTAAAAATCATTGTCAGTTGCTTCAAGTTTATAACAATATTATATCTGATATTATCATTTCGAACAAGTGTTTCTCAAAATAGTTATCAGCTTTATAACAGCAAATAATAAATTTAATAAAATTATGCCTTTATAGTTTATCTCATAATAAAAAAATTAAGTGACCGTAAAAAATCCGATCACTTTTTTATCTTAAAAATTGTTATTTTTTCATTAGTTTATATAGCACCTGTGCCATTTGAGCACGTGTCGTAATTTCTCTGGGCGATAGATTACTATTGTTTCCACCTATAATATTTGCTTCTATTAAATAATTTATTGCTTTTTGTGCATATGTTGCAACATTGCCGCTATCATAAAAATCTGATAAACCCTTTTCAGACATCACTTTTGGTAATTGTTCGGTTATTTCAAGTGTTTTATATAGCATTACAAACATATCCTCTCTGGTTATTTCTCTCTCGGGTCCAAATAGATTGTTTCCAATCCCCTCTGATATACCCAATTTCTTTGCTGTTGCCAAATAATCTGTGTAATAAGTATTTCCCGCATCAGCAAAGTTATTTTCGAAGCTTGCATCCCCTTTTATTTCGTATGCCTTCAATAGCAATGTTATGAATTGACCTCGTGTAAGTGATGCATCAGGACTGAAATTGTCATTTCCCGTTCCGGAAGTAAAGTTGCGAGCAGCTATGAAGGTTACAGCTCCTTGGTACCATGCTTCTTCAGCTACATCGTTAAATATCATTTTGTTGTGCCCTATAGCATATGTTGAGAAATGGTTTGTGTTAAACACCATATTTCCCGTTTTGTCATCATAACGGCCATTTGTTACTATTTCAAGTTCATTTTTGTCATTGATGTAGTATATGATGATAGCATTTATGTCTTCGCCTGCTTTTAGAGTATATGGTACCGATACTGTGACATTTCCTCCAAACTCTGATACTGACTTGCTTCCTTTTTTAACACTAAAATCATATAAGGGATGATTTCCTGTCTTTTCTCTAATTTCATCAGAGAATTTTGAAATATCAGCTTTTGCTATGGTGATTGTTACATCACCTACAGATGAATCAAATATCGTACCGACGGAGGCCTCATCAAAGGTAATACATCCAACATCGCCGGAAATAGTTAAGCTGCCAAGATTCTCGGATGAAATATCTTTAATGGAATTTTCGGTAATAATTGTTTCAATTGTACTTGCTCCCTTGTCTCCACTAATTTTAATATCTATATGAACCTTTTCAGTTTTTGAAGATGCTTCCTTTGCCATTTTTACAGCTTCATTTATCTGTTCCTGTGTTACTTTGCTTGTAGCCCTTCCCTTGCTATCCACAGTTGTAGCGACTTTTATGACGGCTGTGTTGCCTGTAACAATAGTTTCCGTTTTAGCTGTTGATACTCTAGGAACTGATGACGAGCCGCTGCCATCATCTTTGCTGCCGGAATCACCTACATATGTCCAATGAGCATATATCATAGTATCTTGTTTAAATACGGTTTCAGTCGTTATTTTTTCACCACCGCTTGACTCAGTAAACCAACCTTCAAATCTATAGTCCTTTCTGGCTAAAGCAGCTAAGTTAGAAAGCTTACCACCATTTTCTGTAAATTTAATTGTAAATGACATTGTGCCATCGTTTGTATTAAGTGTTATCTTATATTCCTTTGTAGGTTCTTCTTTGTTCCATTTTGCATAATAGATTTTATCTCCACTGATGATAACCGGAAATATAACTTTATCATTAAGCTCTATATCTGAGTACCAACCACTAAGTTTATATCCTGTCTTTGTCGGCTCAGTTGGTTCTAAGATACTTTCACCTGTGGTATCACCCCAGAAATATATATCTTTTACATCTGTGCCACCATCTTCATCAAATTTTATACCGGTACTTGGTTTAGTATAATAACTATCATTATTTAAAACCTCGTTTGTTGAAATTCGAAGCAGACCGCCGCTATATTTTACTCGCCATTCATTTTGATATTCACATGAATATTCATCGTCTATATAGGCCTTTCCTCCTTGTACTTCAATTCCCTCAACAAAGCCCTTTGAATTAAAACTTCCGCTTTTTAGAACTATATCTTCTGCTGCTATTGAAAAGCCCTCAATATTAATAGTAGGTCCATCAATATTTAAACCACCATCATTGGACGATAGACCAATGTATTCTGTATTATTTCCATAGCTACTGTTTACATTAAGTATTCCATCTCCTGTATAGATAGAGCCGGCGACATTTCCCGCTAAACTTGTACCTCCACAATTATTAGTTCCTAAAATCTTAACATTATAGGCACTAATTTCATATTTGCTAATAGTCATATTATTAAAAGTATATGTGGACAGATTGTTTGAATCTTTCCATATTGCATTAGAATTATTGCCTGTAAGTGTAAAGTTTGCAGCTTTCTTTGCTGTTAAAATGGTTTTCCCTTCACTTTCACTTACATCATAATATTCTGAACTATTATCTATGCTGTTTATATTCACGGTTACATCATTTAATACAGGCTTAGTAATATTACCTACCTGTTGTGCAACTGTACCGGTTACTTCAAATGTACCGCTGTTATTTACAGCCCTTCCCATTACATTTCCATCTATATATATCTCTCCGCCATTATTTATAACAGTTGTATTACCTTGAGTACCTGCTTCATACCAAAAATCTCTGCTAGGGTCGCCTTCATTGTTTATTCCAGCTTTGGTAATAAATTTAGCACCTTTACTTACTGTTACGGTTAAGGTATATCCATCATCTGTTAGAGCAGCGGCATAATTGTTTCCTGTAGAATTATTTAAATATAAACTTCCGCTTTGTATATCTATTTTGCTCCCAACACCCCCATAAATGCCCATAGGGAATTTACCTCTATCAGCAGAAGCTGTAATGGATGGACCATTTATGGTGCAATTTTTGCCTTCTATATCAATTCCTTCACTACGACCTGTTAAGGTAAGATTTCCTGTACCAATTAAGCTTAAATCTTTTGTGGATAATAGGCTATAATCAGCTTCAAGGCTGTTATCACCTATTAGCTCTAATTCCATATCATATTCAGAGTTATAATTCACTCCGTTAAAAAGTGCTGCATCTACGCTGGCTCCCTCAAAAGCAAACACTTTAGCGCCAGAACCGGTTATATGGGCATTACTAAAAATAATTTTGCCGCTATCAGGTGCTTTAACCGACAGAGAGTTATTTGTTCCTGTTAAGGTTATGTTTCCCTCTTTTAAAGTTAACAGTTTATTTGGAGTATCAACGGTTCCGGTATATTCCCATTTTGAACCTGAAATTTTATTTTTATTTAATTTTGAAATATCAATTTCTGTTTCATCACCTTTATACGCTGTTGAATTATCTTTATAAATAGCAACAATTGTAACAGCTTCATTTGGCATTGTAAATTTAGCTGTTAAGTCCTCGTTATCTGTGTTATCTACAAAGGTTACGCTTGGTGTAATCTTCCATTCCTTAAACATATATCCTGTTGCTGCATCATCAGCAGTAATTGTCACAGTCATACCTTGTACTGCCTTTTCATAATCTGATGTTCCTTTCGTTATTGAAATGAGATTAG
The DNA here is from genome assembly GCA_036846385.1 of Bacillota bacterium. Classification (GTDB taxonomy): domain Bacteria; phylum Bacillota; class Clostridia; order Tissierellales; family Sedimentibacteraceae; genus Sedimentibacter. The sequence goes on from DAIUCB010000016.1 coordinate 11,488, forward strand.
AAAATAACGGAAGACCATTTACAATTACGGTGCCTCCTGTCACAGTCGGTATGCCTGATACAGTACCTGTTACATTTACTGTACCGTTTTCAACGGTAAGATTACCTTCTATATTACCGTTTACCGTAACATTTGTATCCAAACCTTTTACATTTAGGTTTCCATAAATTTCTCCATTATTGGAGTTTTCTCCTGTTATTAAAGTGCCTCCCGTGATATTTACACCATTTGTTGTTTTAATTGCATCACTATTATCACCGCCATATGCCTTGATGTTACCATTTTTAATATTAAGAGTATCAGCATTTATTGAATAATTTGAACTGCTTTTTAATTCCACTTCGGAATTACCCGATATGGTAACACTGCCTTTAGATGCAATGATACCTTGAAAATATACATTTGATGCAGTTTTAATAGCGGAACCTGTAATAACAATGTTCCCGTTTAAAGAATTCATACCACTGGATCTTTTATTTATTTCTTCGAATGTAACAGTGCTATTATTTATAATTGTATCATACTTCGATTTCATACCACATGCAAAATCCGCTGAAGTTTTTGTAGTGATATTGGCATCTTTAACCACAAGTTTGTTTGCATATATCGCATCACTGTTTGTAGAATTAACGGTTAGCTTTCCTCCGGTTATATTAAGTGTACCGGCTCCATAATAAATATAATTTGAACTTGCATTTTCACTCGCAACAAAATTTATTTCATCTTCACCATAAAAATTTATCCTATCGCTTATATTACCTGACAATGTAAAAGTCTTTGTTGCCGCCACCCAGCTCCAACCACTGTTGCTTTGGTCTTTTGTTGCATCAAGCATTGCAGAAAATCCAATTTGTATCTGACTGATTCCTCCTTCTGCATATGCCTTTGCAGGTATCATAGTCAAAACCATAGTAATTATCAAAAATATTGATATAATTTTTCTTTGCATTTATTTTTCCTCCTTTTTTAATATGATTCTCCCAATATCATTTGCATTATCTCATTGTAGGCAAGTTCAGCCACAGGTACTCCATTTTTGTACCAGTAGACAAATCCTCCGTCTGTGTCCACTGACAGCCATATTGCAGAGTTTTCTAAAACACCGAAACGAAAGCCTTTAAATTTAGGCTTCATATCTAAAGTTACGCGATTCCCTGTATCAAATGTAATTTTTAAAACCCCGTCATCTAAAGGTTCCACCGATTCAATGGGCTGTCCTTTCATTCTCCCACCTCCTTAAGTTTTACCACATAAAAACACCACTGTAGCAATTGTACAGCGGTGCTTAAATTTTGTAGTGTGACTATTTGTCACTGTTTTTTATTTTTAATAATTCTTCAAGCTTCATACGCTTATTCTTTGTGCCTCCACCTATGTTTAATTTATCAAATATCCTTGATAATTGATTCCGAACCGTCCCCTCAGCTAAGTGCAGCTCTTCTGCTATTTCCATGTTAGTTTTTCTCAAAGCTGCTAATTTTGCTATTTCCATCTCCCTCTTGGATAATCCGTAATCCTCATATTTTCCCCAGTATTTTTCCTGTATCTTTTCCTTACCTTTTTTGAATTCTTTTGATAAGGACTCTATATTGTCTATTTCTTCAAGAAATATATTTCTTTTTTTTATTTCTTTCAATAAATCTCCTATATAAACTTCGCTTTCTGCAAAAGGCATTATAATGCGGTCGGGGACTGCCATATCCAGGGCATGCTTTAGTTCATCCAATGCTTCTGTATGCTTATTTAATTTCTCTAATGCGGCTGATAATTGTATATGCAACCAAATTTGGCACATTACATTATTGTACACACCGTATATACTCTTACAATCATCAGATCTTGCAACTACTTCTGTCCATTCACCCTTTGCAAGCAAAAGCTGATTGTAATAAGTATGAAGCATTGGCATAGCCGGAAACATAACAAGTGCTTCCGATAATCTTCCTTCTAAAAACCACTTAGGCGAACTTTCAGGATGTTCTAGCAAAGAATATATAAAGCCTTGGCTAATCTCCAATGTATTTATAAGAGTATATTGTTTTTCCCTCAATAACCATTCTCTGCAGTCCTCACTGCAGTTTTTTATTTCTTCTATAGCTCCCTTTAAAACAGCCATCCTCATAGATAGAATTCTTGAATTTATCATGACGCTGAACTGATTTTTTCTCTTAGCTGCTGCCATTGCCATACGATTTGATATATCTGCCTCTGTAATCTGACCCCGCTCATAGCATAAATCAGCTAAAAAGCTATACTCTGAACCATTGCCGTGACCATCAGATATTTGATAATAATAGGGCATACATTCCTTCATCTCTTCATTTTCTTTATCTGCCCCACCTACAGTTCGATGGTACATCATAAAAACAGACGGCGCTGAGAACGTCCAAGCACCCCTTGGGTCTACACTTAAGGATGTCCGGCTAAGCAAAGCATTTGCCCTTCTGTGATATGCACTCATTGCAGAAATATTATTATAACTAAGGAAACTTTCCGATACTTCTGCATCTCCTAAAAGATTGTTTTTTTCTTCTTGGGTTAGTACCTTATCTTGTTCTAAAGATTTAAGCAATAACATCTTCATTCTTTTTAACTCAGGAATATTGTGAAATGAAAACATCTTTAGCATAGTCGGAGTAATAGCGGAAGGATGTTTTAATATAATTCCCTCAGGGCATTCCTTTATCCACTTGAAAAGGTCATGGCTATGTTCAGCATTTAGGCTTTTTAATTTATCTTTTTCTATTGTGGTAAATATTCCATTCCAATCCTTTGCTTTATAAAATGTATAATAAGCTTTAATATATTCCCCAGACTTAATATACAAATGACCTAACCTTGAATAATTTTCTTTTCTGTAATCTTCCGGCTTTTCAGAAAACTTCTGCCTTGTACATTGCTGTAACATATGATGGTATCTATATATTCCGCTATCGTTCTTAGTTATAAAAGCATTGTTTTTGGTCAAGGATTCAAGTAACTTTATTGCTTCTTCGTTTTTCCACAGATATATAGCCTGATTTTTAGTAAATTCCTCAGTCATCCCGCAAAGAATAAGGAATTCACGACTTTTTTCCGGCAATGGATCTAGTAATATCCTATTGATTAAAGTAAATATATCTTCAGTATTTGAAAGCCAGGTGCCATTTTGCACATAGGATTTGAAATTTAAATAGATCATGGAAATCCAACCCTCACAGAGTTCAGATAGCTCTTGTATCTCTTCCTTATCAGCCTTAATTTCGCAATACTTGGCATATGCATGCAACTCCTGATCTTTAAGCCTCAAATCTTCCACAGTTATCTCACACAGGAGGTTTCCCAGACGCATCTTATCTTCTTCACCAAAAATTTGATTGCGAGATAGAAATATTATATGGAATTTTTCTGTCATAGTTCTGGAAAGAAAGATAACAAGAGGCAATATTTCCTGTTGCCTCAGTATATACAAGTCATCTATTATTAAATAAATCGGAATATCACCTTCAGCAAAGGTATCCTCCAACAATTCTGCAAATATTGAAATACTCCTTGGATCCTTGGGAAATCCTAAAGCTTTCATTTGTTCTTCCAATATAGGGTATTTTTTAAAAACCCTGCATAAGCCCATCCAAAAATCTGTTATGGAATTAGTTGCTATCATTTGACGCAGTATTATAGCATCTTTTTCTTTTTTAACTTGTTTTTTTGCCCACCAATCTATTGCTGTTGTTTTTCCAAAACCCATTGGTGCAATAATAGTTGTAACCGGATGTCTATTTATTTCGTCTAATCTTCTTTTTAGCCCTTCAGTTATGTATATTTGATTTAAACGAAGATTATAATTCAATAAAAACGCCTCCTTTAAATTAATATCTATAATACCAATGATACAATATGTGGAATTAATAAATCTGCCTACTTAAAAGTAGTTTCTATTTTAGTCAAACCATCGTCATTCAATCCCCGTTAAACACTTTTCCTTTATTATAAATGTTTCAATGAATTATTTCCATTATATTACTTTTTTGTAAGATTTAAAAGAATCAACAGAATCAGATATGGAGAAATTAAGGATATTGATGATATAGTGAGAATTCGGAAGGTAGAAGACATGATGTAGGTAAAAAGGAGCCAAATAAATGGAGATTATACTATATCGTTATAGACTCCTTTCTGACTTTTGGGTAAAAATAAAAGAGCGATAGTTTGTTCACTCATAGGTTATTTTCTTTATTCTGTTGTGCTCTGTTTTGTGTTCTTGAATATATTGCTGATTTGGTGGCGTTAATAAGCTAATATCTCATAGCCATCATTAGTTACTAAAACCATGACTTCCCATTGAGCTGATGGCATACCATCTGCCGTATAAACTGTCCAGCCATCATTATCATCTGCAAAAATTTCATCAGTTCCCATGTTAACCATTGGCTCAATAGTAAATATCATGCCCGGGACTAAAAGCATTCCTGTTCCTTTTTTTGAAACATAACTTATCCACGGTTCCTCATGAAATTGCAAGCCAATACCGTGTCCGCCTATTTCCTGTACAACTGTATATCCATTGCACGTAGCATGTTCATGCACAGCTTGCCCCATATCACCTAAAAATCCCCACGGCTTTATTTGTTCCAATCCAAATTCAATGCATTTCTTAGCCACATCCACCAGTTTCTTTTTTTCAGGACTTACATTTCCGATACAAAACATTCTTGATGAATCCGAAAAAAATCCATTATATATTGTAGAAACATCAATATTTATAATATCGCCGTCTTTTAGAAAAACCTCATTTGATGGTATGCCATGGCATACTTGATTATTGATTGATGTACATACACTTTTAGGAAAACCTTCAAAATTTAGTGTTGCTGGGATTCCACCCAAATCCACCGTTTTTTCATAAATCAAAAGATCAATTTGTTCTGTTGACATCCCTATATGCAACTGTTCAGATATGAAATCTAAAACTGCTATATTGATTTTTCCACTTTTTCTAATCTCATTAATTTGTTCTGTGTTTTTTATAATTTTTCTTGGTGGAATAATACAACCTTGGGTTTTGTACCATGATAGCTTTTCGTCAAGATACTCATGACATTTTTTATATTTAATTCCGCTTCCACACCAACATAAATCATTTCGTCTAACTGTTTTTAACATTAAAAACACTCCTTATATTTACTGTGGGGTGTTAAACATCTATTTGAGCTTTATCAAAAGTTAAGATTTCCGGCAACAATTTACGATATTGAAAGGGTGTATAACCATAAACACGCACAAAAGCCCTTGTAAATGCTTCATGTGATGAAAACCCATATTGTATAGCAATGTCAATAATTCGATACTTCGTATTCTGTAACGCTACCGCTGCCATACTTAGTTGCCTCTTCTGAATATAATCTTTGAATGAAACACCGACATATTCGTGGAACTTAGTAGAGCAATAACAAGGTGAATACCCTACAAAATTGGACATTCCTTCTAAAGTTGGGCTTTCTTCTAAATTTTCTTCAACCCAATTTACCATATTTTCTATTGTTTTAATAGACAATCCTGTTCACTCTCCCCCGCAATTATATTATATATTCTTTTATATTTTAAAACTTGATTACAGTTTCAATCTTTATACATCATATAAATTGCACTCGTCTGTGCTTAATTCTGTTTACAAAGATTACAATTATTATAATATTATATCACCCACAATTCAGTAAGTCATCAAGAATCTATGACTTTGTAAAAGCTACTGCCACACAGTATCATAATCTGTTCAAGCTTCTGTACCTTGTACCGTGTACTGTTCATTTATAGTATCTCCTTTTGTAAATTTCCGATTTATTAGGCTGTTTATAAATAATTCATGTCCTCCAATCCTCTTTCATATAGAATGTTTTAAACCTTGGCATGGAACAGTCAACATTTCCAATCAATTTTCGCCGGATTTAATTAATTCTCCACAACAAAGGCATAAAGGGCTACTTAGAATTTTATAATTTATATGTTTCTATTTTTTTTTAAATTTCTTTTTTAAGAATGCCTTCTATGGTTTCGATATCGAGAACAGGTTTATTTGATTTTATTATGCTTTATGATAGTGATTTTAAAACATTTTTAAACTTTATTAGTTTAAAGTAGATTGAAATAAATGGCCAAAATCAAAAATTTTACCGAAGGAGACTGATGTGGCGTAATTCCCTTCCTTTCCCTCCTCCCTCCTAAAAAAAAAAAAATCTCTGGTGACGGTTGATGGCGTAAATAAACTACCACCAAACACCATTGTTTCACCCTAGCTTCAAGTATCTATTACAATTCAAGTGATATAAAGTCCATTAAGATTGTTCAAGAGTTTGTTTTTCATATTTTAACAATAGGCAGAGTTTACTTTGAATTTTACAAATTCCAATTATATGATATTTTTTTCTATTTTAACATTTTTAAAGTAATTATGGAATCTGCTTTTTTAAATGGAAATACTTTTTATCAATTATTACTTCGGTTTTGCCAAATGTCATTTTTATGCAATCAAATTTTTAAAGGTTATTAGTTACAGAATGCAGCTATTTTTGTGATTTTTGAACAAATATTACATTTTTTAAGTTATCAAAATATTTGTATTTGATAATGTAAAATTGATATTTTTGATTAAAAATAAATTTTCCAATAACTTCAAACAGTTAATGTTACCTTATAAGGCCATAACATTTTTACCATATGAATGGAGTTACAATATTTATTTTAAAGAAACTTAAAAGAATATCCAAAGATTTAGAACTATGAGATTATGAAGAACCTTTGTAAGGATTCAAATTGGAATATACTTTTTAATAATTTTATGTATAGTTATTACTTTATTGTATTAGATTGGAAATCATTTAGATTTTTGTTAATTTTAATGGAGTATTTTGATGGATTAAATCGAGGATATAAAGTTTTCTCTTTGATATGAATGATGCTAAATCTTTTTTTAAGATAATTTTGTTTTCAGACTAATCAGTACTTCTGATCAAAAATAAGCGAATGCCTTAATAATATTTGTAAAGAAAAACTTTGAATTTTTAGTCTACGGTGGCCATGAGTATAAGCCAATAGGTAATTGCTTTATGAAAATGATATAATTATAAAGAAAAGTACTCTTAATTTTAGTGATATATAAAAAACATTGATTTTTGCCTTATAAATCTTTATTCATCTATTTTTTTTTATCATTTAATAAATAAATTATTTAAATAAAATAGGTTTTTTTCAATAAAAATAAAACAAAACTCAACAATATTGATAAAAAATTTATTAAATTGAATTTATAAATGTTCGAGTTTATATGATATGTAGGTGATATTTAAAATGAATAGAATAATTAAATCAAATGTTTATTATCTAAGGTAATTGGGATTGATTTGTAAATATTTGAAAGAAAATTCGTCTTTTAAATATTCAAATGAACTTCTATTCGGCTAAGCTCAATAATTTTGGGTCTATTCGCTCATTTTCTATGATTTCAAAATACGTTCCATAAGTCGCTTTGCCATCATTATATCTCACTCTGTAAAATACATCTCCATCAGATGCATTTACATACTTAAATATCTTCAAAATCTTTCTTCTTTTCAACTAATTGTTCAAATTTTAACCTTATGAAGAATAATGACTTTAATTACTCAATTGCTAACTAAATGACTCAACTTAAGTGGATAAATCTTACTTTTTTACCTTTTTATCGTTATTATCAAGTTGTAATCTATTTTCTTTTTTCTTCTGCTTTATGATTTTTTTATTAACTTTTTATGAGTCATTTTTTTATATGCGTGTATTTTTCTAAGTTTTACTTTAACTTTTTATT
>DAIUCB010000017.1:0-19072 GCA_036846385.1 Bacillota bacterium
ACTAAGAAGGAATTTGATGCACTGATGCAGGATACGGAAGGCTCTTATGAAGGTATAGGAGTATATATTACAGCCAGTGATGATAATAAAATCCTTATAGTATCACCGATTGAGGATACTCCTGCAGAGAAGGCAGGGCTTAAAACAGGAGATAAGATAATAAGAATAAATGGCACTGATTTTTCGGCAGATCAAATAGACGAAGCTATAAAGCTAATGAAGGGAATGCCGGGAACTAATGTTACCTTGACCATTTCGAGAGTAAATAAGGACGGAACCAACGAGGTTTCCGATGTTGTCATCAATAGAGAAAAAATCAGAATCAAGACTATAAAGCCTGCAAAGCTTGATAACAATATCGGATATATTCGGATAACTACCTTTGACTTGCAAACTGCAGATGATTTTAAGGCTGCTTACGAAAATCTGAAAAAACAAGGAATAAAAGGACTGGTAATAGATTTAAGGTTTAATCCCGGTGGAATAATTGATGCTACCGTTGATATAACTAATATGTTTTTAGGAGAAGGTATTATTACATATACTAAAACTAAAGCCGGAGAAATTGAGTATTATAAATCTGACAGCAAAATGGATGATATACCTATAGTACTATTGGTAAATGACGGCAGTGCCAGTGCATCAGAAATAATGTCAGGAGCATTTAAGGATACAAAAAGGGCAACTCTGATTGGTACGAAAACATTTGGAAAAGGAATAGTTCAGAGAGTGCAGAAATTCGGGAATGAAGGCGAAGGAATAAAAATGACAGTATCTGAATACTTTACTCCAAACGGAATTAATATCCATAAGATAGGCATAGAACCTGATATTGTATTGGAGCTACCCGAGGATGCTGCAGGCTATGGAAGTGAATATTATGATATTGATAATCAGCTTCAAAAAGCTGTCGAAGTATTAAATGAAAAGATAAAACAATAGCTTTATTCAAAAAGAGGTTATATTATATAACCTCTTTTTGAATATAAAAATCTAAAATATTAAATGGTTTTGAATCAATTTCTCATAAAACTAATATATCTGGTTCCTTGGAATGAAAGAATTCCCATATCTCCCTCTACCAGCATGCCGAATTCAGATGATGGTACATGCAGCTCTAAACGTTCTCTGTTTTTAAATTCAAAGGTAACGTAATATGAGGTGCTTTCTGTAGTGTTATGCATTTCCCCAGTATTATGATGGTGATGAGACACGCTGTATCGCTTGGCGGCAACAGTGGCTTCAACCGGTACAACAGGCTGTTTATTATTTTTAAAATAAGTATTAATTCCTCTTATAAATGTAAAGAGTATTAATCCAAATACTAAAAAAAACATTACAGGAAATAAAGCAAACATAAAATCAAATCCAAAGGATGGAAAGTTGTTCATTAGTTCCTCCGTTATTATATTAAATTTTTTAATAAATCATAACAGTGCTATTTGTATTATCCCAAATAACGGTTTTGTTAATAGCTTCACTTATAAATCTTAGCGGTACCATGATTCGGTCATTAACTAACCTTGCCGGAACGTCTAATATTATTTCATTGCCGTTTACATATGCTTTTTTACTGTTGGCAGGGATTATTATCTTTGTGCTTTCATGCTCTACTATTGCCGAGCTGCTTTTTGTATCCCAGCTTACATTACAATTTAAAACCTCAAAAACGGCTCTTATTGGTACCAATGTCCTGCCTTCTTCAATAAATGGCCACTGATTAATTATTTTAAAATCGATATATTTATCATAAATTTTTACATTTACCGAATTATTGGTTTCTATATCTGTTATATAATCAAAACCCACTGAATTAATTGCTGTAATATTGACTTCTGACTTTTTGCCTTCATACTCTATAGTCAGTTTTTGGTTTCCTGAATCTATAAATGTTATTTTATTGCCGTATATTTTCATGAAATTTTTATTGTAAGGATATATTAAAGCATTATTTGTTATATTTATCTTATTTTTTCCATAGACAGCATAGATATTATAATTAACCTTAGAAGCAATATTGTATACCTTGTCAGATAAATCGGTAACTATACTGTCGGGCAATTCTTTGTACTTTATGTATAGATTTAAAATATTATATTTGCCTGTTCTGTCACTGAACAGCTGATCATAGCTTATTTCTGTTATTTCCCTTACCTCGAACAAAGCTGACATTGCATCGTTGATATTATCCTTTGATATAGATTTATCAAATCTGACAGAAATCTTAGTCGGATGAAATTTAATTTTATATTTTAATATACTGCATAAATCATCCTTAGTAAGAGCTGTATTTTCTTCGTTATATATGTCAAGTCCTGTTTCTACCAAAAGCTTCTCATAAACATAACCATTTCCGGCAGACTTTAATTTCTCTTTTAAATAATCATAATACCTATATTTGGCTTTAGGCAGTATTTGGGTATCATCTATTGTGTGATCCTTTAATATTTCTTCATTAGTTAACAGATAGTAGCTATATGATACAGTATTTTTTTTGTCCGGTACAGGGTCATCCCAGGTTGTATCTAAATGATACCAATAATCACCAAGCTTAACCATATTCCACACATGGTCTTGTGAATTGCTTGCTCCGAATACGAGCTTTACCGGTATGTCAAGCTTTTTTAACATATTGTAGGTTAAAATAGCATATCCGTTGCAAACTGATTTTCCCTTTGTAAGTAAATCATAATCCGAATAATTTTCTATCTTCGTATCATATTCACTATTCAATATTATGTAGTCGTGAACTGCCTTTACCTTTTCATCGGCTGTCATATATGGGTTTACTATTTGAGCTAATATACTGTCTATTTTTTTATCTGCTTCTTTCCTTTCAGCGGCAGATATTATATGACTTGCTTTAATATTTATGTTATAGCCTCCGGTAGCAGTGCCCGTTGAAGTCCACTCAACAGAGGTTATTGTACACATGAGATAAGGGTCTTTTTCTAAAATCCCCTTTAATACTTTATCAATATCTCCTAATGTCCCCCTATAGCTAATGTTAAAATCAGGATTTGTCAGGCTCAGCTGATTTATTATTAAATTCTCCAACTCTTTATTATTGACGGCTTCAAGCCCGGCAGCGTATACATTTGTTGAAAAAAGCAGAGTAATCAAAATAATAACTGCAATAACAAATCTTAATTTATATTTAACCATTTAATCACATCCTTTTAATAATTAATGTTATACAAATTATACACCAAATTTTAGAATAATAAAAGTATTTAAAAAAGTATTTATAAGTAGTATAATTATATAAATTTTTTAATAATCTAAATAATATTACTTATAAGCTGGCTGTAAATTGAAAATCTCTTTAGTTAGACGTTATTTGCAGCAGAAAAGTTCCATAAATTTAAAAAAAGAGGAGAAAAATGTTAAAGGATAAATTAAATGATATACTATTAAGTGAAAAACCATCTGATGGTATATATAAATTAATTGAAACAGGAGAAATAAAAGAAATTATTCCGGAGCTACTTAAGCTTAAGAATTTTAATCAGCATACGCCTTATCATGATAAGGATGTTTTAGAACATACTATGGCAGTGCTTGATTCGATAAAACCAAATTTAAAGCTTAGGGTTGCTGCACTGTTTCATGATATAAGCAAGCCTGAATGCTTTACGGTGGATGAAAACGGCAGAGGACACTTTTATGGGCATCATATCAAATCCTCCGAAGAAAGTGAAATTATCCTAAAAAGGTTAGGATATGATGAAAAATTTATTTCTGACGTAAAAATTCTGATTAGATATCACTATATAAAAAGCATTAATTTAAAGGAAAAGGGAGTTGAAAAATTTATCGGCGATGTTGGTCAGCACAGAATAGATGATTTGCTTGAACTTATTATGGCAGATACAAGAGGAAAAGCAAAACCGGATAATTTTGATGCGGTATTAGAGATTAAGGAGATTTGTGATAATTATCTTAAAAATCACGGTGATTAATTTGTACGGATAGAGCCTGAATAATAAAGGTGCATTGTAACAACAATACACCTTTTATTACTATTTTCTATTGTAATACTGTAGAAGCTTCTGAAGCATTCAATGCTTCTTTTGGTATTTCAAAATCTTTAGCTTTATTAATATTTATTACTTCCATTACCATTTTTGCTTTAATATTTTTCAGTGATTCTATTAGTTCTTTTGGCATAGATTCACTTTCAGTCATATTGGAGAACATAGATGAATATATTGACCCTAAATCCATTTCATATTTAACTATTTCACCTGATTTTTCATCTATATATATTATGAATCTGAAGTCTCCCATATTTTTCAACATTTCAGAAGTCATAACATCCTGAGTGTTAGTTGAGCTTGCTAATTGTTCTAAATATGTTCCTAACAGCTCACTGTAGATTTCTCCTGAGAGAGTACTTTGTATTCTAAGTAATGTTTTTCCGGAATTATCATTGTATTTTCCGAAAAATTTCACGTCCTTAGTGTATTTTTCAGTTATTTCTAAGTTTGCTTTAACATCATAGTTGATTAAATTTGTAAGCGATTCATCATCAATTGTTGATTTGGTCCATGTTAGGGTACCATCTGTATTATACATACCCATATATGTTACAAATTTACTTTTATCTGCAGTAACATACATATTCATAGCAGGCTGGTTGATTTTATCTCCTTGAAACTCTGCTTCCATATTAGCGGTTAATTTAACCTTCTGAGGATTTGTAAAAGTGGTCATGTCCATTTTCATATTCATTTTCATCGGTTGAAGTACGCCGCTTTCATCAGGAATAGACATTAACATGTCCATTGTGATTTTACCGTCGTAGTTTTTCCATGCTGATGATTTTGCATAAGCATCCATCAAAAGTTTTTTTGCATCAACAGGCTGTGTTGCTATAACAACTGTCATTAATTCTGAATCCCATTGCACATCTGAACCAAATGCTTCTAAAACAGGTCTGATAGGTAAATATACTCTGTTACCTTTATTGATGGCAACAGTATCCGTAGCTATTTTTTCACCGTTTTTTAATATGTATTTTTCACCTACAGGTACTTTTACTGTTATATCACCCTTTGTGGCAACAGCAGCACCTATCTCATTATCCCAATCAACCTTTGCACCGAATTTTTCAAGTGTGGCTCTGAAGGGTACCTGAGTTCTGTAGTTTTCATCAATAAATGGGAAACCTGATTCACTGTTAAATTCAACCTTGCTAGAGTCGATATTTAATTTAATCTCGTCTTGAGCAAAAGCTACGACGGTTGAGAAAGCTAAAAGCAGAACTAAACTTAATGTAAAAATTAATCTTTTCAATTGTATTTCCTCCCAATATTTTTTTAATATACTGCCTTACTTTGATATTACTACAATAAAAAAATAAAATCAACGATTATTTAAGGATTATTAATTATTTAACAATGTATAGTATTATTTTTTAAAAACATATTGACATTAATATCATTAAAGCTTATACTGTATATATAGTATATATACAGAAAATACATTTGAATTGAAAAGGATGATTCAATGAATATAATTATATCGAATTCAAGTAAACAGCCAATATATGAACAAATCACATATCAGATTAGGGAACAGATAATAAAGGGATTATTATCGGAAAATACTTCATTGCCTTCAATCAGGAATTTAGCCAAGGAACTGGGTATAAGTGTTATAACCACCAAAAGAGCCTATGAGGAGCTGGAAAGGGAAGGTTATATAAATACAATTCCCGGAAAGGGTACATTTGTAGCATGCCAAAATATTGATGATATCAAGGACAAAAAAAATAAAATGATTGAGGAGGAGTTAATAAATATTATTGAAGAATGCATAGTATATGAAATATCTAAAGATGAACTGATAGAAATGATAAATATATTATATGAGTAGGAGAACCTTATGGAAAGTATTTTAGAAATTAAAAATTTGAGTAAGAATTACACCGGCTTTAATCTTGAAAATATAAGCTTTAATATTGATAAGGGCTATATAATGGGTTTTATAGGCCCTAACGGAGCAGGTAAAACAACTACAATAAAGCTGATAATGAATTTAATAAAAAGAAATTCAGGAGAAATAAAGGTTTTTGGATTAGACAATATACGTAATGAAAAGGAAATTAAAGGCAGAATAGGATTTGTTTATGACGAATCTAACTACTATGATAATTTAAGTGTTAAGGACAATGCGAAGCTTATTTCGGATTTTTACGAAAAGTGGAGCTGGACAGAATTTGACAGATTTTTAAATATTTTCGGGCTTGATAAAAAGCAAAAAATTAAGGAATTGTCTAAGGGCATGAAAACAAAATTTGCATTGGCAACTGCATTGTCACATGGTGCGGAGCTATTGCTGATGGATGAACCTACATCCGGACTTGATCCTGTTTCAAGGCAAGAGATTATTAATATACTCCAGGAATATATCGAAGATGGAACCAGAAGTGTGCTGTTTTCAACACATATTATTTCTGATATAGAAAAAATGGCAGATTACGTTACCTTTATAAATAAAGGCAGGATTGTATTTTCTGAGGAAAAGTTAAAAATTGAAGATGAATACAGAATAGTAAAGGGAGGGCTCGACATTTTAGACAGCACCTGTGAAGAGGATTTTATTCAAATTAAAAAAAATAAATATGGGTTTTCCGGTTTGACAAAACAATATGATAAGCTGAGAAACAGGTATGGCTCAAAAATAGTTATTGATAAACCGAATATTGAAGATATCATGCTGTATATGGCAGGTGAAAAGTATGAATAAGGCTTTAAAAAGAAATTTGTATATAATGCATAAAAACTATTTATTCAATATTGTATTTATGATAATTTCAATTCCATTTTGGGGTATTACAAGTAACAATCTTGGAGGTATGACATTGACAATACCTATGATGACGTATTCCTCGGTTTCAATTATAGAGCAGTTTGAGGAATTATATAATTATAATTGTATATTAAACAGTCTGCCGATCAGCAGGATAGAAATAGTAAAATCAAAGTTTAGTTCAGTATTAATAATCTATTTTCTAAATACAATTCTTACATTAATTACCGAATTGGTCTACAGAATATTGGGAGTTACGGAGTTTGTTTCTTTTGAAATGTATATATTAGGAATAGCATTATCATTTTTGCTGTCTATGATATATGGAGCAGGAGGAACAGCTTTAGTAAGCAGAGTCGGATACGGAAAATTAAAAATATTTGGAATTATCTTGTTATTAATAACTATGTCTACCGTTACCATTCCATTATTTTTATTGCAAAACAGCAATTATATATTGCAGGTTTCTGCTATATTTATAATTATCGGAGTAGTTCTTTATTTCATTTTTCAAAAATATACAATGAAAGTATATTTAGATAAAGAGTTTTAGGAGGTTTTATATGTTAGACTCTATCAAGCTTGTGAAAAAGGATATTAATATAATATGCAAATTAGAAAAAACCGGTTTTTTAGTTATATTTTATTCCTTCTGTATGAGCAGCTTTATTTTTAACAACAATAATTCGGTCACATTGCAGGTAATTTCCTGTGCTACGGCATATGCAGTGTATGGATTGATTGTAAGCCTGATTTCAAATGAAGAAAAAAGAAAAACTTCATTGATATTTCAAAGTGTACCTGTCAAAAAAACGAGTATAGTAATCGGAAAATATCTATTCTCATTATTAGTTATAATATTTTCGGCATCCGTCAGCAGCATACTGCCGCTGGTAAAAACACTGATAGAAAATGATATTTCCTATGTATATTTAAGCTTTATAAACAGTTTAATATTTTGCTTATTTGTATTTTCTATATTTTTTCCTCTGTTTTATTCATTGGGTTATTTGAAAATGCAGCCGATAAATTTAATCATATTTTATGGGTTAATATTTTTTCCTATTGCGTTAAACCTATTAAAAAAAGTAGATATTTTAAGACCTGTTGTAAGCTTCATGTTAAGCGTTATGGATGCAATAAACAGTAATTTGACAGTATCGTTTATCAGTTGTATATTGCTTTATTTTTTATCTATGCTTTTATCCATAAATATAGACAGCAATAAATAAATTGAAAATAACTTATTAAAAATCAAACAGAGGGAGCATGCGGTCTGTTTGATTTTTTAATGATACTTATTCCTTTATACAGTGAGAAAAAAGAAAAAAGTAAAAGTATAATTTATCTATTATTGATTATTTATAATATTCAATATATAATGTAAATGTAAAATATCTGATTCATAATTTTTGTAATGGAGGAATTTATGAGCAAAAAATATATACTTGCTCTAGACCAGGGGACTACGAGCTCCAGAGCTATATTATTTGATAAAAATGCCAATATCATCAGCTCGTCGCAAAAAGAATTCAGGCAAATTTATCCCCATCCCGGCTGGATAGAGCACGATCCTCAGGAAATTTGGGAAACACAGCTGGATTCTGCATTAAAAGCTATAGAAAAAGCAAATGCTAAACCCTCCGATATTGCTGCAATAGGAATAACCAATCAAAGAGAAACCACTGTCTTATGGGATAAAAATACAGGCAAGCCTGTATACAATGCAATAGTATGGCAGTGCAGAAGAACAGCAGATATTTGTGATGAATTGAATAAAAGAGGGATGACCACATATATAAAGGAAAATACGGGGCTAGTTGTAGATGCGTATTTTTCAGGTACAAAAATTAAATGGATATTGGATAATGTCAGCGGTGTCAGGGAAAAAGCAGAAAAGGGAGAGATACTTTTCGGAACTGTCGATACCTGGCTGCTATGGAATTTAACAGGCGGAAAAATACATATAACAGATTATTCAAATGCTTCCAGAACGATGCTCTACAATATCAAAGAGTTAAAATGGGATGAACAAATAATAGATGCTCTTAATATACCAAAATCTATTTTACCTGAAGTGAAACAGTCGTCACAGATTTACGGAAATGCTGTAAGCAAATTGTTTGGAGCTGAAATACCTATTTCAGGTATGGCAGGCGATCAGCAATCAGCGCTGTTCGGACAACTGTGCTTTCAGGAGGGAATGGTAAAAAATACATATGGTACAGGCTGCTTTATGCTGATGAATACCGGCGAAAAAATTGTTTCATCCAATAACGGACTTATTACCACTATTGCTTGGGGAGTAGACAATAAAGTGGAATACGCTTTGGAGGGCTCAATATTTGTTGCAGGAGCGGCAGTTCAGTGGTTAAGAGATGAACTGGAGCTGATACATGAAGCAAAGGATTCTGAATATTATGCATCCAAGGTTGAAAATACAAACGGTACATATGTGGTGCCTGCCTTTACAGGATTAGGAGCCCCATATTGGGATATGTATGCCAGAGGGACAATTGTCGGAATTACAAGAGGAACAAATAGAAACCATATTATAAGAGCAACCTTGGAGTCTATTGCATATCAAACTAAGGATGTTATTGATGCAATGATAGAGGATTCGGGAATTAATCTGACATCACTTAAGGTAGACGGAGGTGCCACCGAAAACAACTTTTTGATGCAATTTCAATCGGATATCCTCAATGTTAATGTTGAGAGACCTGAGGTTACTGAAACAACTGCTTTAGGTGCGGCATATCTGGCAGGTCTTGCCGTAGGCTTTTGGAAATCAAAGGGTGAAATAGCTCAAAATTGGAGTATGAATAAAAAATTTAAGCCAAATATGGTTGAAGAAGACAGAATTAACCTGTATAATGGTTGGAGAAAGGCAATAATCAGAGCAAAGGATTGGCAGTCTTAGAAGCAGCTGATTTCGGTATTAAACAGATATAATCTTTTAATATAAATAAAATGCAATTAATAATACGGAGGCCTATATGAATACTAGTTTTTTTATTAACAACAGGAAAAGATTTGCAGAGCAAATGGCAGACAATTCCACAGCGGTATTTTTTTCGGGAAAAGCACCAAGGGAAAGTGCGGATCAGGAATATCCTTTTTCAGTGGATAGAACATTTTTTTATTTGACAGGTATCAGCAGAGAGGATATGGTACTGCTGATAAATAAAATAGCCGGTAAAGTTACGGAATTGTTATATATACCGCCTGTTGATGAGGTGTTTGAAAAATGGTTCGGTATTCTCCTCAGAGAAGAAGAAGCAATTGAATTATCCGGTATCAATACTGTCAAAAGCAGGGTGGATTTTTCAGATCAATTCGCCAAAAGATTATGCTCCGCAGAAAGACCTGACAATGTTTACATATTTTCATATTTAACAGCTGCAAACGAATCGTATGATGAATACAGAAGACTTGCTCATATGATCAGAAATCAGTTCCCTGCAGTTAATATTTTAAATTCTCTGGATATAGTGACTGATTTAAGGAGCTCAAAATCAGAGGAAGAAGTAGAGGAAATTAAAACTTCTATAAAATATACCAAGGAAGCCTTGGAGTTTACAATGAAAAACCTTAAGCCCGGCAAATTCGAATATCAGGTTAGAGCTGATTTTGAATATCAGCTTATGCTCAGAGGCTCAAAGCCCAGCTTTAAAACAATAGGAGCATCAGGCAAAAATGCGGTAATACTTCACTATATAGAATTGCTTGACAAAATCGAGGATGGTAATTTAATACTTATGGATGTCGGAGCATTATCTAATAATTACGCTTCTGATATCACAAGAACCTATCCGGCAAACGGCAAATTTACAAGCAGACAAAAAGAAATATACAATATAGTACTTGAAGCACAGGACGTTGCTATGGATGCAATGCATGTGGGCGCTTCCGAAAGAGCTGTAAATGACGCTGTAATGGCACATTTTGCAAAGGGGTTAAAATCACTGAAGCTTATAAAGGATGATTCGGAGGTTGACAGATACTATTATCACGGCATAGGCCATCCTCTCGGACTTGATGTTCATGATTTAGTAAGACGGGATAAAATTATGCAGGAAAACAATGTATATACAGTTGAACCCGGTCTTTATATCAAGGAAGAGGGCATCGGAATACGAATAGAAGATGATGTATGGGTTACTAAAGACGGAGTTATAAATCTTTCTAAGGATATAATTAAAACGGTAAATGATATAGAGAATTTTATGAAATAGTACAACAGAGAGGGTAATACCTCTCTGTTATATTGTAAGAATACTGACTCCGTAATCACCGATTTCAGCATCCCAGGTTGTCAGTTCGGCTCCGTGCCAATCAGTTCCTCCTGTTTCAACCAAATTGTGCTTATGTGCAAACTCCTTATATCTATTAGTCAAATCAGTATCATGGTAGGGGTAGTAAACTTCAACGCCGCCAAGCCCATAGGGCAGAAGCAATTCCATTTCTTTTAAATCATCATTTCCGATACGGGCAGGGTGGGCAAAGGATGAGATACCCCCCGACAGCTTAATTACCTCAACTGCTTCCGAAGGGTGTATAGGGAATTTTTCTATAAAATTACTCGGATACTGTTTGATTTTTTTATTATAAAATTCAGGCCAGTCCTTGAGAGTATAAGGAGCACCGTCTGCTATCATAGCCTTAAATATATCCGAAGCAGCAATAGATTGCTTGAAGTCTGAATACCTCAGTATTTTATTTAAATCATAATCCACAACATGGTTTTTTAGCAGCCAATTATATTGCTCACAAAAAAAGTCTGTGAAATATTTTCCTATTACGCTTAATAGCTCCTGAAGCTGAGAGTTGTTTAAATCTATGTTGTATCCGAGAATATGAATCAGGTTTTTATTTGAAACAGATGATATCTCAACGCCGGGTATAACCCTGATATTTTTGCTTTTAGCCTTATTTATTATTTCAGCCACTCCATAGGTTGTATCGTGGTCTGTTAAAGATATGACAGGAATATTTTTTTTACGAGTAATGTCGAGTATGTCATCTAAAGAATCAGTACCGTCAGAAAATATTGAATGAATGTGTAAATCAATCATCACTTACTCCTCTAAATAGTATATAATACTATTATAATACTTTTCATCAAAATATTAAAGTGTTATTACAACTTTTAATATAAAGCCTTCATCAAAAAATATTTAATTTTAATAAAGCTGATATAAAATATTTTTAATCTATTTTTAATATGTTATTAAGAAATTTTAAATCATATATGTGTAAAATAATGTAAAATAGAAAGTATATAAATAGAGATTGGAGAAGAAAGATGGAATTATTGATAGGAATTGTAGTATTTTTCATATTTATAGGTGCCGCACTTACTGCCGGTGTAGTATTTTTTAAAATATTGTTCACAATTTTAGGAGCCATAGCAGGATTGATTGTTTTTATTATGCTTATACCGTTGGGAATCGGATTAGCCACAATTTTATTGATCCCTGCCATTATTGTAGGATTGATAGTGGCTGTAATTAAATGTATAGCATTTATAGTTTAAAGCAGCCAATTAAATTATAGCAAAAAGCCGTTTAAGTTCAAAACGGTTTAATAGTTTTTGTAAATTTGCAATAATTGGATATATATTTTAAATAATCAGTTGACAAATCAATTAAGCTTATGTATAGTTTTAATAGAAACAGTAATAATACTTAAATAAATGCAATGAAAAGAAGAGTAATTTTAAAATCATGCTGCAGAGAGCCGTAGGCGGTGAGAGACGGTGCTTGATATAAAATGAAGATGGTCTTGGAGCTTTGTATCTGAACCGAGGTTAGGGTACGACGGTTTGTAATCGTTAAAAACAAGGGTTATTAAACCTGCAGAGGCATATATTGTGAAATATATGCAAATAAAGAGTGGTAACGCGATTATTCGCCTCTTGGCTTACGCCGAGAGGTTATTTTATTTTAACGGGAGGAAATATAATGCAAAAAGGTAAATATTACATAACAACTGCAATTGCATATACATCAGGCAAGCCGCATATAGGAAATACATATGAAATAGTGCTTGCAGACAGTATAGCCAGATTTAAAAAATTAAACGGTTATGATGTGTATTTTCAGACAGGCACAGATGAGCATGGAGAAAAAATACAGATAAAGGCTGCTGAGAAAGGAAAAACTCCACAGCAGTTTGTAGATGAAATAGCCGGTGAAATTAAAAGAATATGGGACATTATGAATACAAGCTACGACAAATTTGTCCGCACTACAGATGAGGAGCATGTTAAAAGAGTACAGGATATATTTAAAAAGCTGTATGAACAGGGAGATATATACAAGGGTCATTATGAGGGCTGGTACTGTACACCTGATGAAGCATTTTTTACCGAATCGCAGCTGGTAGACGGCAAATGTCCCGATTGCGGCAGGGAAGTAAAAAAAGCAAAGGAAGAATCATATTTTTTCAAAATGAGCAAATATGCAGAACGGCTAATGAATCATATTGAAAAAAATCCTCAATTTATACAGCCTGAATCAAGAAAAAATGAAATGGTAAACAATTTTCTCAAGCCGGGTCTGCAGGATTTATGTGTATCAAGAACATCCTTCAATTGGGGAATACCGGTTACCTTTGATGAGGGTCATGTAGTGTACGTATGGATAGATGCCCTGAGCAACTATATTACGTTTCTAGGTTATGATATTGAGGGAAACCATGAGGATTTATACAAAAAATATTGGCCTGCCGATGTACATCTCATAGGTAAGGATATTCTCCGTTTCCATACCATATACTGGCCTATATTGCTGATGGCATTAGGTGAAGAGCTGCCGAAGCAGGTATTCGGACACCCATGGCTGCTGGTGGGAGACGGAAAAATGAGCAAATCCTTAGGAAATGTTATTTATGCCGATGATTTGGTGGGTTACTTCGGAGTTGATGCCGTAAGATATTATGTATTGCATGAAATGCCCTTTGCAAATGACGGTACAATAACCTATGAGCTTATGATAGAAAGAATAAATTCAGATTTGGCAAATATACTCGGCAATCTGGTCAACAGGACAGTTACCATGACTAATAAGTATTTTGACGGAGTAATAATGAATAATTCAGAGCTTGAAGCTATTGATAAGGATTTGATAGCTCTCGCTCTCGATACGCCAAAAAGGGTAGAGGAAAAAATGGAGACACTTCGTGTTTCGGATGCAATAGATGAAATATTTACACTTCTGAGACGAAGTAACAAATATATTGATGAAACACAGCCATGGGTGCTTGGAAAGGATGAAGGCAAAAAAGCCAGACTCGGTTCTGTATTGTATAATTTGCTTGAATCTATACGTATAGCTGCAGTATTATTGGAACCATTTTTACCTGAAACCTCACAAAAAATATACAAACAGCTAAATACAGACAAAACAAGCTGGGAATCGTTGCAGAGCTTTAATGGCATGATTCCGGGAGAAAAGGTAGGAGCACAGGAAATTTTATTTGCCAGAATAGATGTCACTAAAAAAATCGAAGAAATAAACGAGCATTTAGGCATTAATAAAAAGGCAGATAATGCAGTTGAAAAGCCAGAGGATAAGGCAGAAAAAGAGGAAGAAAAATTGATAACAATAGATGATTTTGATAAAATTGACTTAAGAGTGGCAGAGATAGTTAAAGCAGAAAAGCATCCCGATGCTGAAAAGCTTCTAGTGTTACAGCTTAAGCTGGGAGAAGAAACAAGACAGGTGGTGTCAGGTATAGCAAAATATTATGAGCCTGAAGCACTGATAGGAAAAAAGGTAGTAATGGTTTATAATTTGCAGCCTGTTAAGCTAAGAGGAATTGATTCGTACGGAATGATACTGGCAGCACAAAAAGGAAAGAAGCTAACCTTAGTATCAACATTGGAGGATTTAGCATCCGGAGCAAAAATTAGCTGATAATTAATTAAAGCGTTCTGATAATTGTATCAGGACGCTTTTAGCATTTATTTTTATGCCCTAAAGGTATTTTTAAGGCTATAAGGCTCATCAATGTCATGGCAACTGCCATTGAGCCTATATTTAAAATTGCATCTACGCCTATTTTCAACGCATCAAATATATCATCCTGTACAAAGGCAAGCATAGTTTGATATAGACCTAACCCGGGTACGATAGGAATCAATGCGGGAAATATAAATATTGTAGCAGGCATTTTAACCTTCCTTGCCATTATTTCACCTAAGCATACTATTATCAAGGTTCCCATAAAGAAGCCAAGCTTAATTTTACCTGTATTAACACATAAAAAGTATACCATATATCCGATAGATGCAATAATAGATGAGTGAAACAATACCTTTTTAGGTGAATTCATTATTAGTGCAAAAAACCAAGTGGCAGTAAAGCAATAAAACATACTTAAAATTAATTTCTCTGACATTAATTATCAACCTCGATTTTTTTAACTATACAGACAAAAGTCCCATATAGTAGGATAAGGATATAATTACACCTGCGCCTGCCGCGAGGGAGGAGGCAACCAAAAGAGCTTCCGCACCTCTTGCCATACCTGAAACCAAATCCCCTCTTATTGTATCACGAATTGCATTTGTCATGGCAAGACCGGGTAATTGAGGCATCATCCCCCCTACTATTACGTAATTGTAATTTCCAAAGTCGGCAATATAGGTTCCTGCTATTGCAAAAAAGGCTATAATTATTCCTGCCATTATACTTGAAAAAAATTGGTAGGAATGAATGCTTTCAAATTTTCTTGCCACTAAGGTTACTATTACTCCCGAAGTTAAGGAAATAAAAAATTCCAGAACTCCTCCGCCAAATAGCAAGGTAAAGAAGGCTGCCGAAATGCCACCATAAAATAAGGACAGATATTTATGATTGTTTTCTGTTTTATTTTTGGTTTCTTCCAATTGAATGATAGCTTCATCCATGGTTATAGCATTTTGGGTAAGCTGTCTTGATATATTGTTTACGCTGTTAAGCTTTGAAAGATTAATCGATCTTTTGTTTATTCTTTTTATTACCGTATTGTTTTCAATGCCGTCAACTGATAAGGTTATATAAATTCCTGTAGGAGTAGCAAAGGAATCTACCTCCATAACACCTGCTGCTTTGCATATGAAATTGATTGTTTCTTCGGCACGGTATGTTTCTCCCCCATTTTCAAGTATAATTTGGGAGGTTAATTTTACTATCTTTATTAATTTATCTACATGAACATCCAATCAATTCACCTCTATATTTTAATATGTCTTAACATGTTTTAATATTTTTTAAATTATATCATGAATTCCTTGCGTAAATCAAATATTATATATATATAATCATATTATAATTAAGCTTTAATAATTAAAATTATTTTATATTTGGGATATTACAATTGGGTCATTTTATATTATGGTATTATTCAAATATTTATGCTATAATTTATACAAATATATCGGAGGCAGCTAATGAAGGAAAGAGAAGTTAAGGTTCTTAATATTGATAAGGATGAAATTGAAAAAAAGCTCAAGGGTATGGGAGCAATACTTTTAAAGGATGAGGATCAAACAAATATCAGGTTTGATACGGAGGACAATTATTTAAAAAAAACATATAACGGGTATTTAAGATTAAGAATAACTAAAAATAATTTAAATGAGGAAATAAAAAATACACTGACCTTTAAAAGAAATATAAGCAGGGATAACCTCAGAATTAATGAAGAAACCGAAACAGAAGTATCTAATTGGGATGAAACCGTAAAAATACTGCAAATATTGGGTTATAATAAAAAAAGGCCGGGCTACAAGCACAGAAAATCATATTTGTACGATAACATAGTTTTTGAAATCGATACATGGGATGAGGAAACATACCCAAAGCCATATCTTGAAATAGAAATGACTGATGAGGAGGATTTGGAGAGAGCTATCGAGCTTTTACAGCTTGACAGAGAACAAATTACATCAAAGCCGATAGATGAATTAAGAAAAGATTAATAAAAAAAATATTGTATAGATAGGATTATATGTTATAATAATCATGAAATTTGTCTTGTATCTATTTAATAGAACGAGAACAGGAGGATAAGAAATGGAAAATAACAAATCTGCTTTTAACACAAACAAACTCACCTTTTTAGGAGTTATGCTGTCACTCACAATTGTTTTTGAAGCTTTGACCGCACTGCCTACCACATCCGCATCAATGGCACTTTTGATTTTTATACCCACTATAGTAACAAGTATAATACAGGGACCTAAGCTTGGTGCAATTCTCGGTTTTTTTGCGGGAACGGTCACTTTGCTCAGAGCCTTATTGGCACCTGCATCACCATTGGATTATTTATTTATAAATCCTCTGGTATCAATTTTGCCCAGAATTTTTATAGGAATAGTACCATATTATATTAATGCAGGTATAAAAAAGCTGTTTAAATCAGAGAGCATCTCT
Organism: Bacillota bacterium; assembly: GCA_036846385.1. GTDB lineage: Bacteria > Bacillota > Clostridia > Tissierellales > Sedimentibacteraceae > Sedimentibacter. The sequence goes on from DAIUCB010000017.1 coordinate 17,241, forward strand.
TTATTGCTGGCAGGAGCTTCAGGAGCATTGGTGAATACCGGACTTGTAATTCTGGCACTTTATATTATATATTGCGACAAAATTGTAGAAATAAGCACTCAATTTGGTATCGGCAACACCTTCAAAGCATTTGCATTGTTTCTGATTACTTCAAATTGCTTAATAGAAGCTTCGGTAGCAGGTATTGCAACAGCCTCAGTTGTTAAAATTTACGGCAGAATAAAGAAGTAATACTTACTTAAAATAACAAGGAGAAAAAATATGGTTTTAGTTGTTGATATAGGCAATACAAATATAGTTGTAGGTGTTTTTAAGGGCAACGAAATTATCGGTAATTGGAGAATGGTTACCAGAAGTGAAAAAACTTCAGATGAATACGGAACATTTATATTAAACCTTTTAAACTATAATAATATTGATTATAAAAAAATCAGCAGTGTTATAGTATCATCAGTTGTTCCCGACGTAATGCATTCCTTTGAAAATGCAATGAAAAAATATTTTAAAATCGATCCGTTGATAGTAGGGCCGGGTATTAAAACAGGTATCACAATTGCAACAAGCAATCCGCGTGAGGTCGGTGCCGACAGAATAGTAGATATTGTAGCTGCATATGAACAATTTGGCGGACCTCTTATAGTAATAGACTTCGGAACTGCCACAACCTATGACGTAGTAAGCGAAAAAGGTGAATTTAAATATGGAATTACAGCTCCGGGTATAATTATATCAGCAGACGCTTTGTGGTCTAAAACTGCACAGCTTCCCAGGATTGAAATCAAAAAGCCGCCTACAATACTTGCCACAAACACAGTTACAAGCATGCAGGCAGGATTGATTTACGGATATATCGGACAGGTAGAATATATAGTTAAAAAAATAAAAGAGGAGATGCATAATGATAATATAAAGGTTATTGCAACAGGCGGGTTAGGAAGACTGATGGCCGATGAAACCTCATCAATAGATGTTTATGATCCTCATCTTTTGCTTAAAGGATTAAAAATAATTCATGATAAAAATATAAATTAATTTTAAAAATACACGGAAAGGTTAATTCTTCTGTGTATTTTTTTATATATCAGGAAATTAGAGAAAAACAAAGAAAAGATATTAAAGATTCGTTTACACTATTCATAGACTATCCAGCTTCTCCCCCTTACATATCCAAACATAAGTTATATACGCAAATATATTATTACATATATACCCATATTTGTAAATACATAGTTCGTAAGTATAAAAATAATATAGCAAATAGTTTGCTCATTTCGATAAAAGCTGTAAAAATACAAACAAAAGGTTATTGAATTTCAGGTTGTATAAATAAGAATTGGGTATCTATGGATATGCATATTTCGCTGTTGTCATTAAAAAGCTATGATGATATAATATTAAAATCCTGACTTATATAAAGTAAAGATATTTTTATAATAAATGTAACATATAAAGAGGTGGCTTATGAGGGAGATAGATGAAATAGCCGAAAGAGCTAAGACAGATGAAAAGATGATGGATGAATTAATTATAAAATATGAAAATTTTATTTTAAAATGTGCATCCTCTGTAGCTCGCTGCTATATTTCTAAAAATGATGATGAATGGTCCATAGCATTAGCGGCCTTTTTAGAAGCAATAAAAAGCTATTCTATTGAAAAGGGTAGTTTTTTAAATTTTGCAGAGCTTGTTATGCGCAGGCGAACCGTTGATTACATAAGAAGCAAGTCCAGATATGCTCCCGAAATACCCATAAATCCTGCTTTGTTTGATACTGATTCAGACGAGGAGGAAGATGATCTTTCAGTAAAGATATCTGTAGCAGAAAAGGTGTC
>DAIUCB010000018.1:0-19058 GCA_036846385.1 Bacillota bacterium
GGATAAAAAATATGCTGTATTCCCTTGGGTGGGAACACGTCAGCTGACGACTTTATGTTACGCTTTAAGGCACAGAAAAATCAAGAGTAAATTGCTTTGGACAACTTGCATTTATCTCGAGATAATCTTTGAAGGTACGAAGGAAGAATTGGAGAGCGTTATAGAGGAAATCCTAATTTCCAATCTTGATTTGTATGACTTACCGCTTCCGGATAAAGTACAGATAGCCGGAAAGTATAATGAATTCATTCCGCTTGAGCTTTTACGCAAGCAGTTCATTGAAGATTATCTGGATTTTGAAGGACTAAAGGATGCGTTACAAAAAAACAGGTGACAACAACCCCATCTCTCTGACTATTCGCAAAGACTTAAACTGTGTTCTCAGAGTAGGGTACTATAGTTGATGCTAGTCTATCAATTTATTTGTATTGATTATGAAAAACTTCATTAAAAAAATGTTAGTATTATGGAATTGAGATATACGAAGTAATAAAGCAGTGAATTTTTCTAGATTAAGAAAGGTGGAAACAATGATGAGTAATGGAAATGCTGTGGATATATATATGGAACAAAAGCCTCAACAGTATCAAGATATAGCAAAAAGGATTATAGAGATTGTTTTATCCGGTCACGAAGATATGGACTTAGAAATGAAATGGGGAAAGCCAACCTTTGGACTGAGTGGCGACTTCCACCACTGGATATGTGCAATTCAAATATTGAAGAACAAGGTTTCGCTGATTTTCCATTTTGGCGGATTACTGATTGATGAGAAAGAAAGATTTATTTCAGGAACCAGTAAATTCTTAAGAAAGCTGGAATATGAGAATCTTGAGAATATAGATGATGAAGAAATTCTTTGTTTTATTCAGCAAGCTATCGAAAAACTACCGTATTTTAGGGATAACTGGAAGGAAATAAATAACTAAGGTTGAGAAATTAGTTTAGAATTATAAAAATATTCAGGCAATAAGTTTAGCTGGCATATAGTATAGATTGAATAGATTATCAAATTCTTCATATAAATTAACATATTGATTTGAATTATAACACATTTGAAAATGAAAGCTAAATAGAAATCAAGAAGATATACTTATAAAATACTATATAAAATTGGAGATATTACATTGATAAAAGAAAAACTTACCGGTGAACAAAAGAGATTAGATGTTGATTTGTGGCTAATTGCAATTATTTCAATTGCTACATTAATGTTGTATATTGTTTTTAATAACCATATTATAGCTGTGCTAAAAAATAATTCTATCCATGTATTGCTTCGAGTATTACTTGGAGCAACATTTCAATTCGGAATAGCAGGTCTGGGGATAGTGGTTGTATCTGTTTTCAGAAAAGAGAGTTTCTTTTCTCATGGCTTGAGGAAAAAAGGGATTGCTTTATCAATTATTCTATGTGTGGCTTGTTTTTTTCCAAACATAGTATTTTCTTTTGCAACAAAACAAGTATTAAGCTATTTGCCATTCCAGTCAGTTTGGACGACTAAAGATATTATAGCAAGCGGATTTCCGACTAATATTATTGGAATGCTTATTACAACAATTGTATGGGGGTTTTTTGAGGGATTCAATTATGTTGTAGTCAGCGATAAAATTAATGGACGCTACCCGAGTAATAATAAATGGCTCAACTGGGGAGCCATTTCCTGTGGTATACTTTGCATATTAATTCATGGTGCAATCGGTGTTTCGATAGAGAATATAATAGAAACGCTGACCATATTTTTCCTTATTTATGGAATGTTAATAGTAAAAGAACAAACAGGTAATGCCTGGGGCTGTATAACAATATTTATGTTACTGTGGAATGCTTTTTAATATGATAAAAACAAGATATTTCATAAGGGAAATTTTTTGAAGGTTATTTCCGTTGATTAAATTTATTTTACAATAAAGCATTCTGCTGTGAAGACATTTGCCTAATTATTATTTTATTGAATTGCATGTAATATTATATTATAATAAGATTGTTAATCGAAAATCAATAATGATGAGTTTGGTTACAATCAAAACATATTTTAGCGTTCATGAATATTTTTCAAAGGAGCTGCAATGGAGTTAGGGGAAAAAATAAGAAATCTTAGAAATAAGCAAAAAATGAGCATTGAACAACTTTCTGAAAAGACAGAATTAAGCAAAGGATTAATCAGCCAAATTGAACGGGACATAACAGGACCATCTGTGGCATCATTGTGGAAAATAGCCCAAGCATTAAATGTTAAAATGAATTATTTTTTTGATGAATATGATGGTTTTAATGAAGTTGTAAGGAAAGGCGAAAGAAAAAAAATAATGATGAACAAATCAAATAGGTCATATGAGCTGTTATGTCCGAATTTGAAAAATTCAATTGAAATGCTATGGATAGAAATAGGACCAAATGAGTCAAATACCGATGATTTAATATCACACGAAGGTGAGGAATGCGGTGTTGTGATAAAAGGCTCTTTAAAGGTTCTTTCCGGAAATAAGGAATATATTCTTAATGAAGGTGACAGCATATATTTGGATTCTACAATTCCACACAGATATTTAAATAGCAGCAGCGAACCTTCTGTTTCTGTATGGGCAATGGTGCCGCCGAGCTTTTAATAATGTTTAATTAGAATAATATATATATAAATAATGATTGCGGACTTAACCTAAATAAAAAGGTAATGTTCGCTTTTTTATTATTGTGAAAGAATAACGAGTCAGAACACTAATGGAAAATTTGAATTGTTTTAGTAGTAGAACTGCTGTTTTATATTATATCAATATTTACTAAAAATATAAATAAAAAGTAATATATTTCAATATACTTAAATATAATTCAATATATTGAAAAAGAGAGCTAAAATCATAAAAATTTTCATCAAAAAGGATAAAGCGCCTCATAGCTTTTAAATACTGCAATTTAACAAGATTTTCAATTTTGACGAAAATATTTTATTGTGTTATATTATTTAATATCAGTGAAATAATTTCAATAAGTTGAAATTATAAAATGAATGAATTGTTACTTTATCTATAATTTGAGTATTGTGCAAAGGTTTGCATTTAATTTAAAATAAAACAGTTTCTAAAATGAAACTATTTTAAAATAAATAAATATTAGGAGGTAATTATGTCATTTTTCAAACCGGAAGACACATTGGCATTATGGACTATTTTAGTTGCATGGGCAGCAGTAAGCATATTTCTTGAACAAAAATATAACTGGGCTGCCAAAATAAGTGGTGCAATCATTGGATTGCTGGGTGCATTAATACTCGCAAATCTTAAAGTTATTCCTACAGAGTCTCCTGTATATGATGCAGTATGGGGTTATATTGTTCCCCTTGCAGTTCCGCTTTTATTATTTAAAGCAGATTTAAGGAAGATATGGAAAGAAAGTGGACGGACTTTTTTAGCATTTAACTTTTCTGCAGTCGGTACGTTGCTTGGAGCAATTATAGCATCATTTCTTCTTGTTAAGTTTATCCCTGAGATAAATAAGGCAGCTGCTATGATGACAGGCAGTTACATAGGCGGGGGAATAAATTTTGTTGCAATGTCTGATGCTTTTCAAGCTACAAAAAATCAAGTAAATGCTCTTATTGTTGCTGATAACCTTAATATGGCTATTTATTTTATGGTGCTTATGATTATACCGGCAACAGCTTTTTTCAGAAAGCACTACGGGCACCCTTATGAAGATAGGGTTGCAAATGCTGATATAGGTGCAGCGGGAGCCGCAGGTCAAACTAAAGCAGGAAGTTACTGGGGTAAAAAAGAAATCTCTCTTCTAGACATGGCTAAAGCTCTTGGAACAACATTCGCAATAGTATTTGTTTCAACTGAGATTTCTAAAGCAATTAATGCAACTGCCGCGCCGGCTATTATTAAAGGTATATTCGGATCGAAATACTTGCTGCTTACTACAATCACATGCATTCTTGCAACGGCATTTCCTAAATTTCTTGGTGAAATAAGAGGAGCACAGGAAATCGGAACATTTATGATTTACATTTTCTTTGTAGTAATAGGAGCACCTGCAGATTTAAAGGTTATATTGTTACAAAGCCCTATACTTCTTGTTTTTTGTTTAATAATAGTTTGCGTAAATATGGCTGTAACGTTCAGTGTTGGAAAATTGTTTAAATTCAATGTTGAAGAGCTTTGCATTGCATCAAATGCCAATGTAGGCGGTCCTACAACAGCTGCTGCAATGGCGATTGCAAAAGGATGGGAGGATCTTGTTTTGCCCGCAATGCTTGTAGGTGTTTATGGATACGTCATAGGCAACTATATCGGACTCTTTGTAGGTACGTGGCTTGCAACTATATTTTAATATTTAAAATAATATAGCAGTGATTTAGTTAGGCTAAATAAATTATTTACTTTTTAATGCATACTAAATGTTATCAAAATACATTTAGTATGCATTGTCTGGAGGAGAAATATGAAAATTTTTGATGGACATTCTGACATTTTAACAGATGTTACAATGCGACGATTAAATGGGGAAAAAAATGTATTAAAAAACCATCACATTGAAAGGCTCAGAAAGGGCGGAGTAGATGGTTCAATATTTGTAATATGGATAGATCCTCCTTATACTGATAATCCGCCATTGAGAATGCTTCAAGTTCTTGGAGCAGCATGCGATGAAATTGAAGATATGAAAGATATTGCAGGAATTGTGTATAGCTATAAAGATCTATTGAGCTTGAGACAATCCGGAAGACTTCCTATAATAATCGGTTGTGAAGGTTTAAGCGGAATAAATGGTAATATAAGTATTATATCAATGCTTCACAAACTTGGTGCAAGACATGCGAGTCTTACTTGGAATGAAGAAAATGAACTTGCAACAGGAGTAAGGAGTCCAAACAAAGACAGAGGTGTAACACGACTTGGAATAGAAGCTCTTCATAAACTTGAAGAATTTAAAATGATAATTGATGTATCCCATGCTAATGAGAAAACATTCTGGGATATATATGAAAATACAACAAAACCCATTATCGCTTCTCATTCAAACGCATACAGCGTATGCAATGTTCCGAGAAATTTGAAGGACGAACAGATAAAGGCAATTGCCGGCAGAAATGGCGTAATTGGAATGAACTCATGGCCTGATTTCATAGATATCAATAATCCGACTGTAGAAAAGCTTGCTGATCATATTGATTATATTGCAAATCTCGTTGGAATCGATGCTATCGGTCTTGGATTTGATTTTTGTGATTTCCTTCAGGGAGATACAACTTCAAGCTTTCAGGACAGCGAATCAACTGCTGCTATAGGCTTGGAAGATGCATCAAAAATACCTGTGTTGATAGATATTCTTTTCAAGAGAGGGTATAAAACTGAGGATGTTGAAAAAATTGCATTTAAAAACTACGAAAGGGTTATTAAAGAAGTTCTTGGATAATTCATTATAATAAAATAAGCTGTTTGCCGGAATATCCATAACCGACAGGCAGCTTATTTTATGTTCATCATTGGAGATTGCGATTAATAGTTATCTTGATTTAAGCCAAACAGCCATTTTTTTAGCAAGGCTACTTTGTTCTTATACGGCGGATAAATGAAAGAGAAATCGAAGAATTCGGTTTTTTTGAAAGGCTTTGCTTAAAGATTATCTAAGAGCTTATCCAAGTATGACACTGTGGAATGCTTTTTAATATTATAAAACCAAGATATTTTCATAAGTGAAAGCAGCCAAGGTTAATCAATTATCATTATATATGAGGAGTGAATTCACTATCACATCTTATAGTCGCTATATAATATAATTCTTAATTTCATTTTTCAACTGAAACTTTATCTAATCTACGATTTGTTTTTGGGGAGTATTTCATACTCCCAATTTATTGGTATAATATAATTACAAAGATATTATGAGTCAGTTGATTTATGCAAACCTATTATTAATAATTTGCATAAGCAAGATGAATTAAATAAAATATATTCTTTAGCAAAGGTGGTAAAAGATGCACAAAAAAATGTTTGCAAAAGTAATGATTTTAGTATTGGTAATGTTTTTTTCAACTATGATACCTGCATATGCGTGGAAAGTTAAAACACATGTATATTCTGCAAATTTAATTTTAGAAGATGCAGCTGATGGATTCGTAAAGCTAGGACCATATGGCGAATTTGCAATTATACCCGAATATGTTCAACTTTTAAGACAGTATCCGGAATACTATAGGGCCGGAGCATTAGGTCCTGATCTTATGCCTGATATAATTATAGGTCAGACAATATTTCATCCCGGTACTACATATAAAACATCAGGTGATATAATCAATATATTTTGGCAGCTGGCTAATGCACTGCCGGAATATAAACCATCTCAAACAGAACAATTAATGAACGACTTGATGCATACAACTATTCCGACTGATGTTACTCCACCGCCTGATAATAGCGATCCGGGTGATGATTGCTTAAATATTAATAATAAAAAACAAGCAAAAGCTTTCATGCTTGGATTTATGTCTCATGCAGCAGGAGATTATTTCGGTCACAGCTACGTTAATAAATGGGCACAAGACTCATGGCCTGAATTGACCGATGGTATCAGCGAAGCAGATAAGAAGATAATAAAACGTCATTCTGCATTAGAAGCATATATTGACTCAAAGATACCAAGAAAATACAAGGCAACAGGGTACAACATAATCAAGTCACCACAAAAATTTATATTTGATACTATGATTGTTAACGGTAAACCAAACATTGCAAATATAGCACTTGATTATAGGATTGCTGAGAGTTTTGGAGATTCTAACAGTGCTCCTCATATTGAATTATTCTTTACTATCAGGAATGCTTGCAAAAACAGAATAATAGAAATAAAAAACAGCGGAAACATCCTCAGATATCCGGAAAAGGCATATTGCGAAGCATGGATTGCTGATATAGACAGAGGTCTTGGTGCTTGGGTAAAGGCTAACGAGAAGGCGGCACAAACCATGCTTTATGAAGGCAGTACTATGAGACAATATACAGATGAATTGAAAAAATGGTCTGATGAGCATTTATTTAAAATGCTTGGTTATCCCGATGTTTCTGTTGATATAAAAAATAAAATAGGCAAAATTTCAGATTATATAATGGGAATTGTACCTGATGACGTGCAGCAGGAATATGAAGACATGAAGATGGATGCTATCAGTTATATTATAGAATCGACTCTGGATATCGATATAGATGAATGGATTGGGGTGTTTGATCCTCCGATCAGTGTATTGCAGACTAATCTTTTTGAAGAAAATGCATATGAAACAATTAACAGAGATATGGGTAATTTCAGCACTTGTACCAATACTGACGACCAAGAATTCGCACCTTTCAAAAATACACTAACACTTATGAAGCTTATATTGATTGGTGAACCCGGTATTGAGGAATTAAGAAGGGTATCCGGCTCTACCGGGTCATTGTCATTCCCACCATATACAAATACTATGACATATTTTATAAGAAACATGGATATAGGGTATGATTGGAATAAAGGTTCGCCTATGATGGAATTCTTCATGTGGGGAAGCAATCAGGACAGATATAAAATTTTAAATCAGATATTTGTAATCAATCCTGCTGAAATAAAACCAACTTTTTCTGATTTAACTCAGGGACCGATTAAAATAGTGCCCGGTTCAAGACCGGTAAGTGCTCCGGTTCCGGATATGCATGTTAAATACCACAATGCGCCGGATCAGGTTAATGCAATCATTGGATTGTATTCAACAGAAAGTTTTACCCAAAATCCCGAACAATCTAAATATATATCAAGAAAGGTAAATGGTGATTTCACCGTAACGACACCGGGTAAAGGAGGCAAATATCATTTCAGAATTTACGATAATAATGGTTATTTGCTGGCAGTAAGTGATGAAATAGAAGTGGTTGAAGTAGCTGAATACAGTTCACAGCCTGCTGAAAATACTCAAGCTCAGTCTAATCAGGATACTGGCACCCAGTCTCAAGCTAATCAAAACACGGTTGTAAATAATTCCGGTAATGTTAAGGATACTAATATACCTTTAGATCCGGTAATCTTAAATAATGGCAGAATCAAGTATACTTGGAAGGCTCCGACCTATCTTAAGGCGAAAGTAACCGACGAGGAAGACTATTATACAAGTATTTTTTTCACTGTTGACCCCGAACTTTTGAAATTTATCAATCTAGATGAAGAAGAATATGAACAAATGGGTATCAGCAGCATAAGCCACACAGCACAAATCGACTGGAAGCTAAATAACGGAGAATGGCATTATACATCAGACTGGGATACCTTAAGCAAGCAGTACTCATATGATTCCGGCATATATGCAGATACCGGATATCTATATGGTGACACTAAAGAGGAAAAAACGATATTTGATTTGAGAAATGATTCAGATAGTTCTACGGAACTTCAAAAAAAACTTGGAAATGCAATTAAATTTGGTAAGGATAAATATGGGGAGGATAATCGACTGGATTTGGCAAACAATACATTTTATTTCCGTGTAAGACTATTTGTCAGCTATTTTGACGAGCAAAATTATAAGGATGGTTTTATTTTGACTCCTTGGTCAGAGACTATTGCTTATGGAAAAGAAGCTTTATCAACTCAAACCAATACAATACAACCAACTGAACATCAAAAAAACACTTCAGTACATGAACATTCTGAAACATTTGACGAAGGAATTGTTTTATCTTGGCAAAATAATAATGTCTTAGGATATAGGTTGTTCAGATCTGAATCAGAAGATGAGCTGGGGATTTCTGTAACAGATTTTTATATTACAAGTTCATCATTTGCTGACCTTAATGCAAAGCCGAATACAACATACTATTATAGTGTAAAGCCAGTACTTAAAGAGGCAGATCCATTCAACGGTCAAGAGGAAATATTGGGAAATGTCATAAAAAAATATACTGTTACGACAGGAAACATAGTAAATCAGAAGAAAGAGAAAACTTTTATAATTCTTCAAATAGACAATCCAAATATGAGTGTAAACGGTATATCAAGTGAAATTGACCGCGGCAGGGGGACTACTCCTATGATTATATCATCCCGTTCAATGGTTCCCATAAGAGCAGTTGTTGAGGCCATAAACGGAACAGTAGGCTGGGATAACAATACTCAGCAGATTACATTAACCGCAAATGGAAATACAGTAATTATGTGGATTAATAAATATGAAATCATAGTAAATGGAACAACATATAAAATTGATGTGGCACCGACTATTGTTAACGGTCGTACATATGTACCCGTAAGATTTGCAGCTGAAAACCTCAATACAAAAGTATACTGGATAAATACTACAAGAGAAGCGGTTATAGTTAATTAAATATTAAAAATTACTTTATTAAGCTGGGTTAAAGTTTTTAAGTTTATTTCATATGCTATTAATCTAATATTTAAGGGTGTTTCGATATTCAGTGGGAGTTTGCTTAGTAGTACGTTTGAAAAGTGTTGAAAAACTGCTTATATTATTAAATCCGCACTTTTGAGCAATTATACTAATCGGCTCCTCACTGTTTTCCATAAGCTGCTTTGCCTTTGATATGCGTAGCTTGTTCAAATAGACCTGTGGCCTTTCTCCAAGCATTTTAAGAAACGCAGTAGAGAAGTAATTAGTAGAGAGACCCACCATCTTTGCCAATGATGCTATGGTTAAATTCTTCATATAATTTTCGTTCATATACTCTGCAACATTACGAATGCCATTATGATAGCATTGAATGCTTTTTCTTTCATCCAATTCAGCATTGGCAATTGCTAAATCAATCAATTCATCACATATAAGGGCAGACAGATGTTTAAGCTTATGGCGATTTAATTCTTCGCCCTTTGCAAACTCCTGTTTAAAAACCGAAATATACATTTTCATTTCATTAGAAATTCGAAAAATATGGTTAAAAACAATTTCACCCGTTCCTCTTCCAAGCAAAAAACCATTAAAATAATCTTTATTGAAAACAATATTTGTATGAGAGACATCAGGTGTATTATATTTTATACCATGGCTTATTAGGGGAGGAACAGGATAAATCCATCCGATTTCACCAAAATATGTTGCATCATCGCGGATAAGAAAAGGTATTGGTGTATGAGGTACTATAAATTCATAGGAGTCATGGCTGTGTTTAAAAGCAGGCATAACATTATCAGGAGATTTTATCATTGTAGCTATAGATATGTTTTCGGTATATGCATGTTCAATTTTTAATACAAATTTATCCGGTTCAGGCGAATGTGATTTGAACAGTACCATTAATTTTTGTGCGTCCATATTATTATTCTCTCCGCTTCATATTGTTTGTCATATTATACCATTCATGATTTCATTTTTCAAATATAATTTTATTTAATCTACTATTTTATTTTTAGTACTACTACAATAAAAATAATTTGATGATATAATATAATTAAAAGAAATAAAGTAACTTTAAATTATGACAATACAGGAGGGAACAGTTTAGTATTGAGTTAAAATTTTAATATAATTTGTAATGCTACACTACAAAATTTATCAGGAGGAAGAAAAATGAAAGCTAAAATTACTGTTATTAGCCTTGTTTTAGTGTTTTTATTAAGTTTTGCTGCAGTTTTTGCAGCAGTATTGCCGGAAGGAGTACCAACATCTCTTGAAACACCTCAAATCAAAGGAATTGAACTTAAATACCATGAAGATGGCAAACCATATTTTGAAATGCAGATATATATTCCACAAAGTGTTCTTGATCTAGATCGCGAATCTCCCGGAGGTGGCTCTGTTTTTTGGGACTGGTCTCAGAAGATTGACAATGGTTCATGGGGTGAATTTGGCGGTGGCGGATATATAAATGTGTTTACCGAATCTGAAGAAAATAATTCAACAGGCATCACAAATACCTTCAAAGTTCAATTTGATATGATAGATGAAGGAGGTATTGGAACTACAGATATTAAAAATCATACATATTCCTACAAGATTCACTTATTTTATGATTATTATGAGGGTTGGCCGGATATACAGCCTATCTATTCTCCTGTATCCAATGAGATATCTTTAGGCTCAGGAAGTTTTTATTCTGATGCAAGCTCATGGGCAGAAGCTGAGCTTAAGAAAGCAAATGAAGCTAATCTTATTCCTGCTATTTTGCAAGGAGCTGACATGACCAAACCAATCACCCGTGAGGAATTTGCAGAGCTTGCTTTAGTTCTGTATGAAAAAACATCAGGTATATCAGTTGAACCTGTTGCAGCTAATCCATTTACAGATACAGTTAACCCTCAAATATTAAAGGCATTAAAAATAGGTGTTACACAAGGAACATCTGCAACTACTTTTTCACCAAAGGTTCTGATTAATCGCGAACAATGTGCAACAATGCTTTTCAGAACTATTAAGGCAATAGCTCCGGATGGTGATTACAGCATTGATGGTATAAAGAATTTTCCGGATCAAAAAAACATTTCAGAATATGCAGTGCAGCCTACAAAATACATGTCCAAACTAGGTATAATTAAGGGTGACGCTTCTACAGGAAACTTCATGCCGAAAGCAACCACTTCTGCAGAGCAAGCAGCCGGATATGGAATGGCAACAAGAGAAGCTGCGATTCTTATGTCAGTAAGAACTTATGATGCTATGAATTAAAAAAAAGCTAAAGATAATACATTATAATAAAATAAGCTGTTTGCCGGAATATCGCATAGCCGGTGAACAGCTTATTTTATGTTCATCATTGGAGATTGGAATCAATAGTTATCCTGATTCAAGCCAAACAGCCATTTTTTTAGCAATGCTGCTTTGTTCTTATAAGGCGGATAAATGAAAGAGAAATCCAAGAGTTCGGTTTTTTTGAAGACAGCTTTTTTGTGTGAAAAAGCTTCAAAGCTCCATCTGCCGTGATAGTCGCCCATTCCGCTGTGACCGATACCGCCAAAAGGCAGATTGCTGTTGGCTGTATGGAGCAGGGTGCCGTTTATGCAGCATCCGCCAAAATCAAGTTCACGTAATACCTTTCTTTGAATCTCTTTTCTTTTTGAAAACAGATATAACGCTAGGGTTTTTTCCTTTTGCTTTAAAATCTCTAAAGTAGTTTCTAAATCTTCATATTCAATGATGGGAAGTATTGGTCCGAAGATCTCTTCCTTCATAATAGGATCTTCCCATTGCACATTGTCAATAATAGTTGGATATATAGTCAGACTTTCTCGGTATGTTTTTCCTCCGAATACGATTGTGCCTTTAATATTTGCACTGTCTGAAGGCGGTTTTATATAATATTCTATATATTTTTCCAGCCTTTGAAATGCACGCTCGTGAATAATCCGAGCATAGTCGCTGTTTACCGTACTTTTATGTGCGTTTTCCCAATCATTTAAAAGCTCTCCATAATGTGCCGTTATTGCTTTCTTCAGGGCTTCAATCAGAGATGGTTTTATGCTCCGATGAACAAGTATATAATCAGGAGCTACACAGGTTTGCCCTGCATTTGTAAATTTACCCCAGACAATTCTGCGGGCTGTTGAATCAAGCTCTGCAGTTTCGTCAATTATACATGGACTTTTACCACCTAACTCCAAAACAACGGGCGTCAGATGCTTCGCCGCCGCCTCGGCTATGACGTGCCCGACAGCTGTGCTGCCGGTGTAAAAGATAAAATCAAAGCGTTCCTTGAGTAAATCTTTTTCACTGACATTGCTTTCCAATACAGCACAATGCTCTTTGGGGAAAATATCTTCAACAATCCGTTTTATTATCCTTCCTGTGTTTGGAGATTGCTTTGATGTCTTCACTATACAGCAATTTCCTGCTGCGATTGCTCCCACAACAGGCAGCATAGTCAGATTAAAGGGATAATTCCATGTCCCTATGACAAGGGCTACACCATAGGGATTATAGTAGAATCCGCTAGAACCTGCCATCAGCTTGATTGGAGTTTTTACTCTTTGCAGACCTGACCACGCAGGAAGCTTTTTAAGAAACAGTGCTATGTCATCCAATACAGGCATAATCTCTGTTGTGTAGGCTTCAAATTCCGGTTTGTTGAAATCATCCTTCAAGGCACGGACAATAAGCTCTGAGTTTCTTTTAATCTCTTTCTCCAGCTTTTTTAAGTATGCAAGCCGCATATTAATATTCTTGGTGCAGCCCTTTAAATAGTATTGGCGCTGTGCTTCCATCAGACTGTGTAGGCTTTCTTCCGTTTTTTCCAAGTCGTACCATCTCCTTACTAAATATACATTGCGAGAATTTCTTCATTTACTTTCCCGTTCTTTACATCTTCTACAGCATCTCTGAGATCCTTAAGGTAGGCTTCAATTACATAGTCATCTACAGGCTCTGCAGTCATCTGGATGAAGACAGGGTCGAAGATGCCAAGAGGGAAGTAGCCTCTTGAAACCATAGCTGCGATGAGAGAGAACATATTTAATGTTTCAGAACGGTAATAAACAATTATGGTATCATTGCAGAGGCATTTTAAATCCGCGATACTTTCAATTCCGGCAATCAGCTTTTCTTTGACCTCCATTGAACGCTTCGCCAGTTTAGTATATCCCTCTTCACCTAAATAATTCATGACAGCCCATGCGGATGCAACGGAGAAGGCCGGCCTGCTACCGACAAAGTCGTTGGTTTTATAGGAGCCGCACGGCCATTCGCATATCTCGACCCAATGGTACTTCTGCAGCATTTCATTTCGGTACAGCACCGTTGAACAGGGCTTAGCAGCATAGCCATGCTTGTGCAGATCCGCTGAAATGGAGCATACACCTTTCACTCTAAAATCAAAGAGGGGGATGGGGTATCCCAGTTTTTCCAGCCAGGGATTGATATAACCGCCGACACAGCAATCCACATGGAACCATAGGTTATGTTCAAGTGCTATTTCTGCCAGAGCACTAATCGGATCAATAACCCCATAAGGCCAGCATGGTGCTGAGCCGACAATTGCAATTGTGTTTTCATTGACAGCTTTTCGCATCGCACCGATGTCAGCCCTAAAATCTTCTCCGACAGCAACCCTTACTATTTTGAGTCCCTGATAATGACATGCCTTGTCAAATGCGGCATGACCCGAATAGGGTATGACAATTTCAGGCACGTTAGGTACCGGTTTGTTTTCCTTTGCCCATTCTCTTGCAGCATGAACTGCACAGAATATGCTCTCGGTACCGCCGGTGGTTATATTTGCCCGAGCATCGTCACCGCCGTTCAGTAAATGGCAGGCCATACTGAGAACCTCTTCCTGCATTTGCTTGACACCCTGTTCATAGCTTCCCAGCATGGCATTGCTGTGATTATAGATATCATATGCAGCACGCCTTACAATCTCAAGCTCTTTGCCTCCACTGTGCATATATACAGTAAACTTACCCTTTAAATCGCTTGTATCCATAGCTTTAAATGCTTTAAGTCCATCTTGAACCTGTTCAAGGCTCTTTCCTTTTTTCGGTATTATAAATTGTTTTTCCATTTTATCACGTCACTTTCATATTTTATAGGAGGGTCCCTATGATTTCAATAGTTCCCAATTTCATTTTGGCCGTTGCATTTAGACCAGCTTGGTTTACTTGACCGGAGCCGGAATACTGCTGCAGTCCCATAGGTGTTTTTATCTCACCGTTAAAGCTGTAGGATGTTTCGTCAAGAACCTGCCCGGAAAAGTGATTTTCAACACCAAACAGGTTGAGTGTTCCGTTGACTATATTTCCTTCTGTTTTCAAAATCATTGTACCATTCATATTGCCAATGGGGGATTTTAAGAGTATCTTGTAATTGCCGTTAATCATATAATATTTCTCCTTTCGTAATAATATAAAGTTGAACATGTGTTGCACTTTAACACTATATAGAGTATAATCAATAAAGATATAAGATACAATCATCAATCAGAACCGCTATGTATCATTTTCAACATTTAAGGCTAAATTGGCGGACTTTGTGAGAATATGAGGAGGCTTTTATGAAGAAAAAGGCAGAATATAAAAGTGCGTTAAGATCCAAAGACATGCTCAGAGAGGCTTTTATTTCTTTGGCAGCACAAAAAGATATTTCAAAAATAACCGTTTCGGAGCTTGTAGAGAAAGCAGGACTGAATCGGGGAACTTTCTATGCCCATTATTACGATGTGTTTGATTTTATTGATCAGATGGAAGATAATCTGATTATCACATTGAAGGAGCTTCATAGCATTGACTCCGACCCATCTCCCAGAACCTTCATGTTAGCCGTGGCATCATATTTGGAGCAGAATTACAGCCTATGTCAATGCTTGTTATGCTCTAACAGAGGTCAGCAATTCACCGGCAAGCTGGAAAGATTGATTATTGAAAAAATCATGACAGATCAGGTATTGGCTAAATCAATAAAGAATAAGGACAGATTGCACCTTTCCGCTGTATATATTGCGGCAGGAGGGGTTGCTGTTCTCAAAGAATGGATTTCCGGTACAGTCAATATGCCATTGGAGCAGGTGGTTTGTACTATGGAGCAGCTAATGCAAAAAAGAGATGACTTTATTCATTGGGATTAATCATAAAAAGCTGAAAAATAATAACTAATAATAAAGTAACAGCTACAACTCGACATAACAGATTAAATTAGATTGTTAAAGTTTTCTCGTATGGTATAATATAACTAAAGTATTTTAAGGAGGGTATAATGGGATTATTTAACGGATTGGCGGTAAGTGCACCTGAGTATAAAATTGATGACCATAAAAGAAATAAGGATATCATCTATGAGGTAGGAGTGTGGTAAAATGACTAAAGATGAGATACTTACAGTGCTGTGCAAATTAGGTAACGAAAAAAGAAAACAGATGTATATAAAGAACGGAGCAGGTGAAAATACCTATGGCGTTTTGTTGGGAGAGCTGCGTAAGCTGGGAAACCAATTAGGTACAAATCATGAATTGGCATTAGAACTTTGGTATAGTGGAAACACAGAGGCACAATGGACTGCATGTATGATGTTTGATGCTAAGAAGCTGACGTTGGAGGAAGTGAGGAATATGGTTTCTCAATTAACATATTCTGATATTATAGATAAGTTTGTCGGCGAAGTGGTGTGCAAGCTGAAAAATGCAGATATTCTTGAGGAAGAATGGACTGCTTCCGATAAGGATAACCTAGGACGGGCAGGATGGAATCTGATTGTGCGCAAAGTAACCGAAGGTAAATTAACGAATGATGTACTTGATAAGCTTATTAAAACGATTGAAGCTGAATTGAAAACAGCGTCAAAGGGTAAACAATGGGCAATGAATCATGCTTTGTGCGAGATAGGGATACGCTATCCTCAATTCACAGAGCGATGTATAAATATCGGTGAATCTCTAGGCGTGTACCGGGATTTGAAAGTACCTAAGGGCTGTACCTCAGCCTATGCCCCGAATTGGATTGCAGCCGGTATAAAGAAAAGGAAAAATTAATATCTGTCAATAGGACAGGGATGTTGTCATCGCCCACAAATCATCAGATGGTAGAAATCTACAAATTGTATAATTATGTCGCTAAGGTCTAACCAGGCTCTAACGGCATTTTTTTATTTTCAAATAGTGTATAGTAAATTAAGGTATATATTCCCACAAAATATTGTTGAGTTAAATATTAAGGATTGGGTATAAGATAATCATCTTTTATTTATGGAGGATTACATGAAAGTATATAAATATCTTATTATATTAATTGCTGTTGTTATAATAGCAGTAATCGGTGTTTCTTTTCTTAATAAGAAATCAGCATTAGAAGTAAGTGTAATGAAGAGCTACAAAGGAATTATTACGAATACCATTGAGGTTTCAGGCGTTATAGATTCAAATGAAATAGAGGTTATTCCTCTTGAAGCCGGCAGAAAGATTACAAAAACATATGTGAAGGAAAATGATGTTGTAAAAGAAAATCAGTTATTGGCAGAACTTGATACATCGGATATTGATTTGTCAATTGAGAAAGCGAAGGTAAATCTAGAGGATCTCAATATTAAGCTGAATAATTTAACTACCGATAAAAGCAATACTATTTTATTAAGCAATGCCCTGGCAAGAAGCAATGAAGAATATATGACGGTCTCTGCAGATTTACTTACAGCAACCGAGAATTTCAAAAAGGCAAAAATTCTTTATGATGAAAACACTATTAGTAAAGCAGATTTTGATAAATATGCTACACAGGTTGACAAATTAACAAGTAATCTTAAAAAGGCAGAATTAAATGTAAATGATGCTACTGAAAATTATAAAAATAATGAAGAACAAAAAAAGCAAAATATCTCTTCACTCCAAAGACAAATCGAGTCATTGGAGCTTGACATAAAAAGCTTAAACAAAAAAATAGAGGATTCAAAAATTTATTCTAATACTCAAGGATATATAACTGAATTTCCATTAGAAGAATCTAATAAAATAATAGCCGGTCAGAAAATAACGATATACGGAACATCTTACTATGAGTTAAAGGCTGAAGTCCTCCAACAGGATGCGGTTTTAATTAAGGAAGGATTTAAGAGCAGTATAAATATTGATGGATTAAGCAACAGATATGAAGGTGTTGTAACATTTGTTTCCAAGACAGCTGCAACAGATAATAATGGAAGCGAGCCCAAAATTGAAATAAGAATTCAAATTACAAATCCTGATGATTCTATAATTTTCGGATATGAAGGTAAAGCTGATATTATAATTGATTCAGTGGACAATGCTGTAATTTTAAAAAATGAATGTATTAAAAAGGAAGGTAACAATAAATTCGTTTATATAGTGAACGAAAATGTGGCAAAAAAAATATACGTCGAAACAGGAATTACAGATAGATACCTTACTAACATTACAAGTGGAATAAGTGAAAATGATGTGGTTATTTTAAATCCGCCATTAAATTTAACTGAAGGCATAAATGTTAAGGTAATGGACTGAGGAGGATATATGGATTATAAATCAGCTATATTAGAATCATTAGATAACGAAAATAAGAACGGATGTGTTAAGTTAGCATTAGAGGCTTTGGAAACAGAAAAGTTTTCAATACCTGCTTTATATGAGGAAGTCTTAAAACCGTCTCTGTACAGCTTTGACAATTGTAATGACGATGATTGTATATGGAAGGAGCATATTAGGTCATCAATAGTAAGAACAGTTATTGAATGTGTTTATCCATATGTAATAAGATATAAAAAACAAGCAGAGCCAAGTGGTTCAAGCGTAGTACTTATATGTCCCGAAAAGGAATATCACGAGATTGGGTTGAGAATGATAGATGATTTTTTTAGCTTGAATGGATTTGAAACAATATTTATTGGATCAAACACTCCCAAAAGTCAAGTATTAAATGCAGTTATTAAAAAAAATCCAAAGTATTTAGCTATAAGTGTAACTGATTATTATTTATTGTTTGAAGCACAAAAGATGATACAGAATATAAAAAATATTTCTGATTCAGTAAAAATCATAGTAGGCGGTAATGCATTTAAAGCAAATTTAGATTTGATAGGTGAAATTGGAGGAGACATTTATCTTGAAACATATCAGGATATTGTCAACCTGAGAAAGGGTGATACTGATGAGATTAGCTTTTGACATTGCCCTGAGATTTTTAAAATCCGGAAAAAATCAGACCATATTAATAGCTCTTGGGATTTCGGTAGGTGTTGCTGTTCAAATATTTATAGGTTCCTTAATTCAAGGACTTCAAATAAGCTTAGTCGATAAAACTATAGGCAGCACTTCTCATATAACCGTTTCATCGGCAAATGACAGCAAGGTAATTAGGGATTGGGAGAGAATTGTTTATGAAGTGCAAATAAGCAGTACGGATATCATAAATATTTCACCTGTATTGGACGGGCCTGCTTCAATTAATTATGAAAATGACAGAGCTTCTGTTGTAGTAAGAGGCTTTATTTTAGAAGATGCAGATAGCATTTATAAATTTAAAAAAAATCTCTATGATGGAAGCTTCCCTACAAAAAGGGGAGAAGCTATAATAGGAAAGGATCTTGCATTAAAATCCGGAACACAGGTAAATGACAATATATCATTGATAACAACAGGTGGAAGCTTATATAA